>NZ_JADMTC010000001.1:911978-1194531 GCF_015561235.1 Streptococcus oralis
CCTATCCTCTTTTGATAAACAAAAAAACTCCAATTACAAACGAGAATTAGAGTTTACCTTACAAGATTAGACAGTTCATTTCGACATACGAAAAAAACCTTTTCACATTTCCCTTCGCCAGTCTTAACTGTATCAGGTTCAATGGGTATCATCTCAGCCTAAAGCACCCCAAATGTCTTTATTATTTAATTACTGGACCAGTATAACAGAATTTGAAAGCCCTAGCAAGAACTTTGACTGAAAAATATATTTATATAGTTTCTGATAACGATTGAATCTTTCTATACACGAAGAAAAACCTCCACATCAAGTGGAGGTAATCTTCTTTATCAATACAATTTTAAGTCACGAGGGTCAACTGGGAAGGTTGGGTTGTATGGGTTATGACGGAGTTTGAAATGTTTGACATCCTCAATAGTCTGAGTTCCAGATAACTGCATGACTGTCTTCAATTCTGCATTCAAGTGTTCAAAGACTTGACGTACACCCACACTACCACCAAGAGCCAAGCCATAGATCACAGGGCGGCCAATAGCTACCAAGTCTGCTCCTGAAGCCAAGGCTTTAAAGACGTGCTGACCGCGACGAACACCAGAGTCAAAGACAATTGGCACACGTTTATCAACTGCTTCAGCTACTTCTTGAAGTGAATCGAAGGCAGCTGGCCCACCGTCGATTTGGCGGCCACCATGGTTGGTTACCCAGATACCAGAGGCACCAGCAGCGAGTGAGCGTTCAACGTCCTCACGGCATTGTGGCCCCTTGACATAGACAGGAAGTCCTGAGTATGTAGCGATAAATTCTACATCACGTGGAGACAAGCGTTGTTTGGCTGATTTGTAAACAAAGTCCATTGATTTTCCAGCACCTTCTGGCAGGTATTCTTCAACAATCGGCATGCCAACTGGGAAGACAAAACCATTACGCTTGTCCACCTCACGATTGCCTCCTACAGTCGCATCTGCTGTCAAGACAATCGCTTTATAACCTTCAGCCTTCACACGATCCATGATGTGGCGGTTGATACCGTCATCCTTACTAAAGTAGAATTGGAACCAGTGAGGTGTCCCTTGAAGGGCTTCCGTAATTTCTGGAAGGTCTACAGTTGAGTAAGAGCTAGTTGTATAGAGGGAACCGAACTCATGTACACCACGCGCAGTCGCCACTTCACCCTGTTCATTTGCCAATTTATGAGCCGCAACAGGCGCCATAATGATTGGTGAAGACAATTTTTCACCTGCAAATTCAATCTCTGTACTTGGATTTTCAACATCACAAAGAGTATGAGGAACGATGAGTTTGTGGTTAAAGGCGCGAATATTCTCACGTAAAGTAAAAGTATCTTCCGCCCCACTAGCGATATAACCAAATGCTGCTTTAGGAATAACTTGTTGCGCCATTGGCTCCAAATCATAGGTATTGATGAAATCTACATGACCTTCTGCATTGCTTGTTTTGTATGACATAAAATGTCCTCCTTGATAAGTAAGCGTTTACTTTGTATATTACAAAAAATATTCTAACTCTTTTTTCAAAATTTTTCAAATATTTTGTTTGGAAATTTCATACTTTCAATCATTTTACAGCGATAATTAAAAATGATGAACTTTCTTAAGTTATGGAAATTCAAATAATCTTTTCATTTTCTAATACTTTATCATCAAATTGTTCAGCTAGTATAGTTGCTGAGTGATAAAGTTCCTTTGCTTTATTTTTATCATTTTCAAAATAAAGATAGCACTTAGCTTCAAATACTGAAATTCCAGGTTTATAGACTTGCAACATTGTTACTGATAAAATTTCATTCATCTTTTTTACTAGAGATATCATATGCTTATAGTCATTACGAACAACATAAACACCCGCTATGGCACAAAGAACTGATAGTAGCTCTACATTATACATTTCATCACTAACTAATTGCTGTTTCAACAACTTAATCCGAAAATCATCTAATGCTCTCTTCTATAAATCAAGTCTTGACATTGCATAGCAAAATAATCAATTAATAGTAAATCATTGAATGTGTAAACTTGCTTTAGTGTTACTTGCTTAAAATAATCATCAAAAATATCTTCAGCGAAACTACCTGTCCCTGTTCTTATCAAGCCTAATATTCTTTCAATCAAGTCTAGACTCAGCAACTCTTCTTCAGGAAGGATGTCACCGTAACAATTATAAACTTCCTCAATTAAAGTTAGTTTTTCCGTAATACGCTTGGAATCTCCATATACTATACTGGAGACTTCATGATACGGTACTTTATCTTAAAGTATTCCTCAGGAAGAGCTAGTTCTTTATTTTCAAGAAAAGTATCTATCGGAACTTCTAATCGCTTAAATAAATATTGTAACTTAGTAATTGTTGGCAAGGGTTGCCCAAGCTCAGTACGCATCAGCTGTTTGATTATTAAGTCAGCTTCTGTCCACAGACCTCTTCTCTCGTCAATTTGTGACGTTCACGTTCCTGTCTTACTCTATGACCAATTTCAGTTTTAATATCTGTTGTCATTCTTACCTCTTAACCACAATCCATAAATTAACATACTTTTAATTCTTCGGCTAAAAATTAACAATAATTCTTTTTCAAATCCGTCATATTATTTTCCAAAACTTGGATGTCTTGGCTGACTTTGAGAATGACAATGCTGCCTTGAATACTGGAGATGACTTGACGGGCCTGCAACTGCGCCCGCTCTTCTGACCAGTCAGCATGCAGGTCTTGCAAGAGGCTGGCTAACTTCTCTGTCCACTGGGTCATAAAATCATTGAGAGGACAGCGGAAGTTCTCATCTTCTGTGGACAATTCCACAATCAGATTACCAATTGGGCAACCATAAAAGACCGTCTGACTTTCATGAAATTGACAAACCCAGTCAATCATATCCGAAAACTTGTCACTGTCAGACTTGTCTGCTTCAAAAATCTCTTCAAAAAGCTCTTTTCGCCAATTTGCTAAAATATCTTGAATGACCGTCAAACCAATTTCCTTCTTAGATTTGAAATAATAATAAAGCTGCCCCTTGCCAACATCAGCCGCCTCCATGATGTCACTGATGGAGGTGGCCACATAACCCTTCTGATAAATCAATTCCTCAGCACTTTGTAAAATACGCTCTTTAACGCTCATCTGCTCACCTCTCTTTTTTCCTATTATAGCATATTCAGAGTCTGAGACCAAACCATTGAAACCACCTCCTTTTGCCACTGTTTTATCATTAAAATTTTTGTTCTGAGCAAATTGATTTACAAATTCAATTCTAGATGTTATTATAATTGTACCGAACGGTCAGTATATAACTAAAACTACCATTTGGAAAATCATCAAACTAACAGTCTAAATTCCTATTGGCTGTTAATCAAATCATATTAGGAGGAACCTCATGTTCAATCAGAAAAATGTCGCATTTGTTATCACAGACCCACAAGTTGAATTCCTAAAATCTACTGGTAAAGGATTCGGAGCAACTAAAGACGTTCTTGAAAAAGTTAATACTATTGAAAATCTGACAAAGCTTTTCGCTCTTGCTAAAGAGCGTGGCTACAAGCGTTTTATCTCACCGCACTACTTCTATCCACACGATCACAAGTGGCAATTTAAAGCTGCTGGTGAAACGATGATGATTGAAAACGAAATGTTTTGGCGTGATAGCCAGTATTCAGCAATTCCAGAAGGCTCTGGAGCAGATATGATTGAAGAGATTAAACCATTTTTGGATGAAGATACTATTGTTGTCAACGGACATAAAATCTTTGGCCCAGAAAGCAACGACCTTAACCTTCAACTCCGCAAAAATGGTATCGACACCGTCATCTTGGCTGGTATGAATGCTAATCTCTGCGTGGATTCACACATGCGTGAACTCATAGAATTAGGCTACAATGTCATTGTTGTTAACGATGCTGTCGGTGCTCCAGGTGAAGAAGCCTACCAAGCTGCACTAACAAACTACGGCTACATTGCCAACCAAGTTTTGACAACTGAGGAAGTTATCGCTCAACTTTAGTATTAAAAACAAAATCAGGTAATCCTAGTGACTACCTGATTTTCTATGTTTTAGGCGTTTTGCCAATTTTCTTGGTCTTCTTTAAAGCGTTTTAGGAGGTCGAGTCCTTCTGGCGTAATGTAACCTTCTTCTTGGGCTAGGTGGATGAGTTCGCTGTAGTTAGAAAGTGTCACCAATTTCACATCAGCATCCGCAAAATTCTTATCGGCTTTTGGCAATTGATAACTGAAAATCGCTACAACTCCAAGCACATCTGCTCCTTCGCGTTTAGCAGCTGCTACGGCTTCAAGAACAGACCCTCCAGTTGAAATGAGGTCTTCAACAACAACCATCTTTTGCCCCTGAGCCACACGACCTTCGATTTGGTTACCAGCTCCGTGGTCTTTTGGTTTGCTACGGATGTAGGCAAAAGGCAAGTTCATCTTGTCAGCGATGATAGCTCCGTGTGGAATCCCTGCTGTCGCTGTTCCTGCAATCACTTCTACTTCTGGAAATTCTGCTTTAATAGCTTCCACAAAACCATTTTCAATCAAGCTACGAGTTTCTGGATAGGCAAGCGTCACACGGTTGTCCGTATAAATCGGCGATTTGATACCAGATGCCCAAGTGAAAGGCTCCTCTGGTTTGAGGTAAACGGCTTGAATTTTCAAGAGGTGGCTAGCGATATCTTTAGCAAGTGTCATAGTCTTCTCCTTTTGTTTTTATAATCTATTTCTTTAATTTTAGTCTTGGTTCCATTCATCCTTGATAGCATGATAAGCTGCAACAGGATCCTCAGCTTGGGTAATGGGACGTCCCACTACGATATAGTCACTACCGATTTGATAAGCATCCGCTGGCGTCATGACACGTTTTTGGTCTCCAACCGCAGCTCCCGCTGGACGGATTCCCGGTGTCAAACAGATAAAATCTGAATTGGTGGCCTGCTTGATGAGTTGCACTTCCTGAGCTGAGCAAACGACACCATCCAAGCCCGCTTCAGCTGTCTTCTTGGCATAGTGAATGACCGATTCTTGAAGACTGGTTTGGATATTTTGAAAGTCTCTCATTTGTTCTTCAGAAGTTGAAGTCAATTGAGTGACAGCAATCAATTTTGCTTCTTTTCCAAGACCTTCACGCGCAGCCTTCATCATCTCCACACCACCAGCAGCATGAACATTGGTCATGTCCACACCAAGCTGAGATAAGACCTTCATAGCCGATTTGACTGTATTGGGAATATCATGTAGCTTGAGGTCCAAAAAGACACTATGCCCTAGTGACTTCAAATAACGGACAACTTCTGGACCTTCCGCATAATAAAGCTCCATTCCCACTTTTAAATAAAGACTTTCTTCTGCTGGGAAAAGAGATAAAAATTCCTTGACCGCCTCAAAAATAGGAAAATCAAGAGCAATAACTGGACGATGTTCACACATACCTTTCTCCTTTTACCTTTACGAGCAAGAGAGTATGGTCAAAAATAAACCACGAAAAAAGGAACCTGCCAACAGCAAGGTTCCACGAAAAATGGGTAGTCTCCACCCTTTCACCGTCTAACCTTAGCTGCCTCTCTGGACTGCTTTAAAGGTTTTTTTCTATTCTATTATTTATAGTAGGACTTGTCAAGCAAAAACTCGAAACTAGACTTCTATACCATTCAAAACCAAGAGGAAAAGTTAGTCTAACGACTCTGTGATTGCTGGCTCGTTTGGCTTTGATTTCCTTGTTCTTCTTGTTTTTTCTTTTCTTCTTCCTGTTTTTTCTTCTCAGCTTCCTTAGCCTCTTGTTTGGCTTTTTCCTCAGCCTCTTCTATCAATTTATTCGCTATCGTATAGCTGTATACTCCAGCTTCCATATCGACTACACTCGGTTCAGACAATTGTGGCTTGATTTTGCTGTAATAAGGCAATTTCTTGCTCAATTCTGATAGGGGAACCAAAATCTCATCTGTATCCAGCATGGTAATTTTTAAAAGATCTGCTGTTGCCTTGCTCGGCGCTAATTCGATTTTCTGGATTTGACTCTTGATATCCTCACTGATGGTAGACAATCCTGTTATCAGCTTTTTCACCTGCTGCTCATCGTTAAAGGTAACTGTCAGATAAGTCTCAGGCAAGTTTAAGCGATCAACAGGAGTTGACTCTACTGTACCACTAGACAGAATAGGATAATGTTCTTCACCAGACACATAATAACCGACAATATCGAATTCCTTGACCTCAATCGTAAAGTTAGTCGGAAATTGATAGTTAATCTTCGCTGATTCTATCCAATGATTGGACTTGATTCGCTCAGCGTATGTTTCCTTATCCAACAATAGAGCTAAAGTATAGTCGCTATCTTGAATCCCAGAAGCCTGTTTGATGTCATCTGCCTGCGTGTTACTATTTCCCTTAACCTCGATATTTTTGATGGTCGAAAGTGGAGTCAATAGATAGACTGAAAGAAGAAGGACCAGGACACTGGGTACCAAGATACTCACAGCTCGCCAAATATGAACAGGCGCAATTTTAGGCTTGGCTGGTTTCTCTGGTTTTTTGGGTTTTTCTTTTTTCTTCTTCTCTTTTTCCTCTTTGACTTTAGGGGCATCCTTTTGAGATTTTTCTTCTTTTTCGGATGGTTCATTGCTTGGACTTGAGGCTTCCTCAACTGACTCACTCGATGATTTCTTGGATTCCTCCAGTAGTTTCGAGTTGGCCTCCTTACGAGCTTGTTTTTCCTTTTCCTTCTCTTCAGCTAGGGCAGCTTCTTCCTCAGCCTTCTTCTTCAGGTATTCCTGGTTTCGTTTCTGCCATTCAGACAATTCTTGCTTGGGGTTTGATTCTTTTTTCTTATCCTTTGACATTGATATTCCTTATGCTAGGTCTTTTCTTAATAGATCGTAAAAATCTGCAAGAGATTTCAATTCAGTCGAAGCCTTCATGCTAGCTTGGTATTGATCTTTGTGACTAAGCAAGTGACTGAGTTTCTCCTCCAAACTTTCCAAGGTCAAGTCACTTTCTTGAAGTTCTTCTGCATAGCCTTTCTTAACAAAATAGGCTGCATTTTCAATCTGGTCTCCTCGACTTGCTTCACGACCCAATGGTACGATGAGATGGAGTTTTGCCATGGCCAAGAGTTCGAAAATCGTATTGGCACCGCCACGCGTCACCACCACATCTGCCATCTCCATCAAGGGTTGATAGAGATCCGTCACATAATCAACACGAAAGAGATTTTGACTCAACTCATTGAGGCTAGAATCTCCAGTGAGATTGATAATATTGTAGCGCTCTGTCAGTTCTTGCTTATGATCAGTCACCAATTGGTTAAATACACGAGCTCCTGCAGAACCACCAACAAACAATACCGTTGGCAATTTAGGATTAAAGTGGGTTTGGATATTCACCAATTCGTCTGGTTCTGGCGCCTCTTGGCCTGTTACCTTGGTCACTGCTCCCACATGCTCAACTTTTGCAAGACTAACAGGCTGCTCAAAGGTTGAGTACATCTTAGTTGCGAATTTATAGGCAATTTTATTGGCCAAGCCCATAGACAGGTCCGATTCGTGAATAAAGACAGGCACTCCTGACACTCGCGCTGCGATAACCGGCGGTACAGAGACAAATCCTCCTTTTGAAAAAAGAGCCTGTGGACGCAGTCGTAACATGATAAAGAGGGATTGGACAATTCCCCAACCAACTTTAAACACGTCCAGCATATTTTGCCAAGAGAAATAACGACGCAACTTCCCAGTCGCAATGGAGTGAAAGGTCACATTCAAGCCTGACTTGAGAATTTCTTGGTGTTCGATTCCGTGTTTATCCCCGATATAGTGGACTTCCCAGCCGTCTTCGATGAACTTAGGCATTAACAAAAGGTTGAGGGTGACGTGTCCAACCGTCCCCCCACCTGTAAAGACAATTTTTTTCATATTATTCCTTTAACTCCGCTACTGTGTTGATAAAGAGGTCGCCACGTACTTCAAAGTTAGCATACATATCCCAGCTAGCATTGGCAGGACTGAGGAGAACCACATCTCCTTGAGTCGCGAGCTCATAAGCCTTGCGGGTCGCATCAGCAATATCTGTCGCATCTACATAAGCCACACCAGCCTTATCCGCTGCCAGTTTGACACGTTCTGCAGATTGACCGAGGATAACCATCTTCTTGAGCCCAGTAATATCTGGCACCAATTCGTCAAACTCATTGCCGCGGTCCAAACCACCTGCGATTAAGATAACCTTACTATTGTCAAATCCTGACAAGGCTTTTTGAGTAGCCAAGATATTGGTTGACTTGCTATCGTTATAGAATTTAACACCCTGAATTTCATCCACAAATTGGAGACGGTGTTTAACACCACCGAAGGATGAAAGAGTTTCCTTAATCGTTTGGTTGTCTACACCTCGGAGCTTGGCTACAGCAATAGTCGCAAGGGCATTCTCCACATTGTGGCTACCTGGAACTCCGATTTCATCAGCTGCCATGACCACTTCGCCACGGAAATAGAGTTGACCATCTGCAAGATAGGCTCCATCAACCTTTTCCTTTGTTGAAAATGGAACAACAGTGGCTTGTGTTTTAGTAGCCAATTCTTTTGCCAAGTCTTGGTTAAAGTTCAAGACAAGGAAATCAGCTGCTGTCATATTATTTTGGATATTCCACTTAGCTGCCACATAGGCCTCAAAAGAACCATGGTAGTCGATATGAGTGGGCATGAGGTTGGTAATAACCGCAATCTCAGGATGGAATTCTTGAACACCCATCAGTTGGAAAGAAGAAAGTTCCATGGCAAGCGTGTCCTTAGCCGTTGCAGTTTGAGCCACTTGACTGGCAGGATAGCCGATGTTCCCTGACAAGAGACCATGTTGACCAGCAGCAGTTAAAACTTCCCCAATCATAGTCGTTGTGGTTGTTTTCCCATTTGAACCTGTGATACCGATAATTGGCGCTTCTGAGATCAAATAAGCCAATTCCACCTCAGTCAGGACTGGAATTCCCTTTGCCAATGCCTTTTCAATCATGGGATTGCTATACGGGATACCTGGATTTTTCACCATCAGAGCAAAATCTTCATCCAATAATTCCAAAGGATGCCCACCAGTGACAACCTTGATTCCTTCTTCCAGCAAGCTTTGAGCAGCAGGATTTTCCTCAAAAGGCTTGCCGTCATTTACTGTCACAATAGCTCCTAGCTTGTCCAACAAACGGGCTGCAGACTCACCAGACTTAGCCAAACCTAAAACAAGGACTTTCTTATTTTTAAATTGATCGATTACTTTCATGTCTCAAACTCCATTTCTACTCCTACTATTTTACCATTTTTATGGAAATAAAAAAGCCACAAAGTGTATTTGTGACTCTTTCTTCTAACTTAATGTTCTCTTATCATCTATGTGATAAATCGGTAACTCGAATTACTTGGTCCACTTGTTCCCAAATAAGAGGATTGTGGGTCGCAATAATAATGGTCCGATTCGGATTTTTTAAAGATTCTAGGATAGAAAGTAATTCCTCAGAGTTTTTGGGGTCTAGCGACGCAGTTGGTTCATCTGCGAGAATCAAAGGCGGATCCTTTAAAATTATCTTCGCTAGTGCAACACGTTGTGCTTCTCCTCCTGATAATTCAAAGATAGGTTGCTTTAAATCCAAATAGGATAGGTTTACACGATTTAGAGCTTGTTTCATCAAAGAGATTTTCTCTTTTTCTTTCAACTTTTTACCAACTAAACCCAGATTGAGATTCTCTTTGACGGTTTGGCTTTCAATTAAGCCAAAATCTTGAAATAAATATCCCAAGTAATCTCTAAAGAAAACAGAGGGCTTAATGTCTTTAAGAGAAGTGCCATCATAGATGATTTGCCCTTTGTCATATGGCTCTAATCGTCCAATCATATTCAAGAGTGTTGTCTTACCACAGCCACTTGTACCGATTAAGGCATAAATTTTCCCACCCTCAAAATGAAGATTAGTATCTGAAAATAGCTGACGGCTTCCAAATTTTTTAGATATATTCTTTAGTTCAATCATCCTATTTTCCTTTCATAATTGTCATAGAAACACGAGATTCTTTCTGCGCTTGACGGTAAAGCATCAGAACTGCACTAACTAGAAAGACTAATAAAGTGAGTAAGCCAATTACCCAGTCTCTACTGCGTAAAATAAAGAGACTAGCACCAAATACAAAACTGGCAAATTGACTAACCATATACTGAGCATGCGTTTCAAAAAATCGTAAACCTGAAATTCGTTTAATCAAGATATCTCGACGGAATTGCTCGAAATATAGAAGATTGACAGAATAAAAGAGTAACAAGGAACTAGCTATCCCCACAATGGCTCCTAAGATTAAAGTTGCTGTTTCAGTTTGCACTTCATTATAACGAGTTAGATAAACACTTCTTCCTTCTTTAAGATAAGATACTTGCTCATAAATTCCAGCTTCCTTCAAGAGAGATAGGCCACTCTCATATCCTTTGATAAAGAGTTGCTTTCCAGCATTGATAGACCAAATAGATTTTGAAATGAAACTATCACCTGTAGATGTCGGAGTAAACACAACTAAAATCGGATCAGTTAAGTACTGGATGGATACCGGGCTTTCACCGTTATTATAAACAAATCGTTTTTCTCCTGTTGGAAGATAGCTAACAATCGCTCTCATTTCATACTCTAAAGGAGCGTCTTTATCCTCGCTTGATTTTCCGTAATAGTTCAAACGTTCTTCAAAAACTTTCTTAAGTTCTGCTTCCTGTGAACGAAGAGATTCTGGTAATAAGAGTCCAAATTCCCCTTTCTGAAGATGAGCTAGTTTCTGTCTAGTCTCATTATTGACAGACACATTTTCCTTGTCCAAATAACTTGGACTGACATAGAGAACATTAGCATCTGGACTATAGGTATCCAGTGTTTCCCCTTTTTCATTTTTTCCTTGAGGATTTGCAAAATGAATGAGATTATCTTTTACAAATAGAGCCTGTTCTTCTTCGATTGCTTCCTTGGCAAAGGCATACCACTTGCTCTGATTTTCTGTATCTTTTACTCTATCACCTAAGCCAAAAGAAATCTGGTAATAGTCTGCTCTATCCTTCCATGCTTGTTTTGAAATTTCAAGTTCTTTCAATCGTTGGTAAGACGTCAAACCTGTCTTAACAGCGTAGCCTACTGTAAAAACAGCTACTAACTGACACAATAGGGTTAAAGTCATCAAGCGTTTAAGGGGTAATCTTCCCTTAATAACAGGAACTAATGCTTTGTAACTCAAACTCATTAGATAAAGAAGCATTAGTAAAATTGAAATCGCCAATAAAAACAACAGATAGAAACTAATCCCAAAACCATAGGTAGCTAACAAGATAGGATAAAACAAACCTTGACTAAAAAGAACGACTCCCCCACCTAGGAAGGAAAGGAGGGCTGATAGAAGGAGCCATTTGATATCAGTAGATAAAGAATGCCCCATGATGGATAAGAGAGTCTGACCAGAAAAGAGTTTTATACCTGCTGCTCTCATTTCCTTAATCCGAGTAATAATCACCAGAGCAAAGAAAGATAAGCCAAATATCGCTAAACTAATTAAAATAAGGGGAATTAGTAACATTCTAAAAGCAAGAGTATAGGGCGGTGTCTTTCGGTCAGGAATTGCTTTATAACCCAAATCTCCTAATTTATCGGCTAGCTTTTCTTTCGTCAAGGAGCCTGATAAAATGAGATAACTATTTAGTGGATCACTACGTTCACGACTTTCTTGGCTAGCTTCTTGGAATTCTTTTGGTAATGTTCCCTTACCATAAGTTGCATAAGTAAAGTGAGTCGTCCCATCCTTACTCGGCTCTACGATTCTTCTAGCTATTAAACTCTGTTCTGAGTTTACAAACTTCTCCAATTCCTGTTCAAATACCTCACGCGTCGGTTCCTGAGTATCTTTTTTGACACGAAGCAAAGAAACGGAATCATAGCTTGCATATAAATATTGTGGCGCACGTAGGACAATAATCCAAGCAAGGAAGAAGCTGAGAAAAAAAGTTGATAATAATATGAATAGTTTCTTCATAGTAGACTCCTTGTGGTGAAAATTGATTTCAGGAGGTAAGATTTCAGAGTATGAAATCGGTTTCTATTATCACAAATTTATCACCATTATGATAAATTGTCAATAGATTTTAGCAAAATATAATTATATTTTTTTGGACTAACTTTTTAAACTTCTATAACAATATAGAGCTCTTAAAATGTGGAAAAAAACTCACTTGAACAAAATATTTTTAGGTTTATTCCTTTTTGCAAGAAACGGAATCTTAGACTTTCCGTTGTGATAAAAATGCCTGAAAACAATAGATTTCAGGCATTCGGAAACTTTGAGACTATAGGCTCAAAGTTTAGGTATGGAATTTCGAAGAAAGTCGCTACCGTCCGTAATCACCTAAGGAAAGTCTTAAAAATCTTATTTTAAATCGAAAAAGAGAGCCGCAGCTCTCTTTCTATTTATCTTCTTTTACCCTTTTTTACAGGCATGAGTGTAATATCTCTCAAGCTAAAGTAGGCAAGGGCAAGCATGGCGATTGTGACAAAGAATTCTGTCGGTAATTGGAAGATTTGCAAGATGGACAACATCAGCAAAATCAAGAGTGCAACAACTACAAAGACCAAGATAACGATGTTGACTGTTCCTTTGATACTTTGGGGTGTCGCAAATACATAGAGTAGTAATAAGAGTATCCCTATGATTAAATAGACCATCTTTATCTCTTTCCTAGCTGTTACTCAGCTGATTTTTTCTTTTTGTTGGCTTTCTCACGCTCTGCCTTGTTGAGGATTTGCTTACGCAAACGGATTGACTCAGGCGTTACTTCCATGTACTCATCGTCATTCAAGAACTCAAGAGACTCTTCAAGCGTCAAGATACGAGGTGTCTTGATAACCGCTGTTTGGTCCTTGGTAGCTGAACGAACGTTGGTCATTTGTTTAGCCTTGGTGATATTAACTGTCAAGTCATTTTCACGAGAGTTTTCACCGATAATCATTCCTTCGTAAACCTCAGTACCTGGGTTGACAAAGATTGTTCCACGTTCTTCGATAGACATGATTGAGTAAGTTGTAGCCTTACCAGCATCGATAGAAACAAGGGCACCACGGTGACGTCCACCAATTTCACCCGGAATCAATGGCAAGTATTGGTCGAAGGTATGGTTCATGATACCGTAACCACGAGTCATTGACAAGAACTCAGTTGAGTATCCGATCAAACCACGCGCTGGAACTAGGAAGACCAAACGAGTTTGACCATTACCAGTTGAAATCATATCCAACATTTCACCCTTACGTTCAGAAAGGCTTTGGATAACAGATCCTTGGTATTCTTCTGGAGTATCGATTTGCACACGTTCAAATGGCTCACATTTAACACCATCGATTTCTTTTACGATAACTTCTGGACGAGACACTTGAAGTTCATACCCCTCACGACGCATGGTTTCGATCAGGATTGACAAGTGCAATTCTCCACGTCCTGAAACAGTCCATTTATCTGGTGAATCAGTTGGGTCAACACGAAGGGAAACGTCTGTTTGCAATTCTGCTTGCAAGCGTTCTTCTACCTTACGAGAAGTCACCCATTTACCTTCTTTACCCGCAAATGGTGAGTTGTTTACCAAGAAGGTCATTTGAAGGGTTGGCTCATCGATGTGAAGGATTGGAAGAGGCTCAACTGCATCTGTCGGTGTAATCGTCTCACCAACAAAGATATCTTCCATACCTGATACGGCAATCAAGTCACCTGCTTTAGCTTCTTGGATTTCACGACGTTCCAAACCAAAGAAACCGAAGAGTTTTGTTACACGGAAGTTCTTCGTTGTACCATCTAGTTTAGAAAGGGTAACTTGGTCCCCAACTTTCACACTACCACGGAAGACACGACCGATACCGATACGACCTACGAAGTCATTGTAGTCCAAAAGTGACACTTGGAACTGCAAAGGCTCATCTGAGTTGTCTACTGGAGCTGGGATATGATCGATAATGGTGTCAAAGATTGGCGCCATTGTTTTTTCTTGATCCGCTGGATCATCTGACAAGGAAGAAGTTCCGTTGATAGCTGAAGCATACACCACTGGGAAGTCAAGCTGGTCGTCATCTGCACCAAGCTCGATGAAAAGTTCCAAGACTTCGTCCACTACTTCTGCTGGACGAGCTGATGGTTTATCGATTTTATTAACAACCACGATTGGAACAAGGTCTTGTTCCAAGGCTTTTTTCAATACGAAACGAGTCTGTGGCATGGTTCCTTCGTAGGCATCTACGACCAAGACAACACCGTCAACCATTTTCATGATACGCTCAACTTCTCCACCGAAGTCCGCGTGTCCTGGTGTGTCCATGATATTGATACGAGTTCCGTTGTAGGCAACGGCTGTATTTTTAGCAAGGATGGTAATTCCACGCTCTTTTTCGATATCGTTTGAGTCCATAGCACGCTCTGCCAATTCAGTACGTGCATCAAGCGTTTCTGATTGTTTCAATAATTCATCAACGAGGGTTGTTTTCCCGTGGTCAACGTGGGCAATAATGGCTACGTTACGGATATCTTCTCTTAATTTTGTCATGATTTCCTCTATAATATTTAAAATTTATTTTCTAACTGAGCAATTATACCATATTTTCAAGTAAATAACATAATTCAAGTAAGTGTAAATGTTTTCACTCCGCTTTTCTAGTTAAGGCAACTCTTTCCAAAGTCAGAGACTTATGATAAGATAAGCTGGTATGCGTTTAGATAGATTATTAGCCCAAGAAAAAATCAGTCGCAAGGCTATGAAACAGGCACTTTTGAAAAAAGAAATCCTAGTGGACGATTGTCCAGCCAGCTCCCTCGCTCAAAATGTCGACACTGGATTACAGAAATTAGTCTTTCAAGGACGGCAGATTCAAGGATACGAGCACACCTACCTCATGCTTCATAAACCAGGTAGAGTGGTGACAGCCAGTCAGGATAAGGACCTACCAACCGTCATGGACCTCCTTCCACCTGACATCCAGTCTGACCAGCTCTATGCTGTCGGCAGATTAGACCGTGACACGACGGGACTGCTCCTTCTGACAGACAATGGACCTCTTGGTTTTCAGCTCCTTCATCCCCAGTACCATGTCGATAAATCCTATCAAGTGGTGGTCAACGGACTGCTCACACCAGAACATATCCAAAAATTCAAAGATGGGATTGTCTTTTTAGATGGGACTACTTGTGAACCTGCAAAACTAGACATTCTGTCCGCAAGCCCAACAGAGAGCCGTGCCTCCATCACCATCTCTGAGGGCAAATTTCATCAAGTCAAGAAGATGTTTCTATCAGTTGGTGTCAAGGTGACTGCCCTAAAACGCGTCCAATTCGGTGATTTTACATTAGACCCAGAACTAGTAGAAGGGCAATTCCGTCCCTTGAATCCAGAGGAATTGGAAATCATTAAAAACTACTTAGAGAAAAGTGGATAAAAGAAAAAAGCTTTAAATTTAAAGCTTTTTTTGTTTTTGCTTATCTAAAAACTAATGCGATGGCTGCAATCCAGTTAAGGACAGAAACTACAAGTCCTACGATATTGAGAATCTTTTCTGTTTTATAGTCTAGTCCAGATTCTTTTTGGTACGAAAAAGCCAAGACCAATCCTATGATCCCCAAAATCAGACCCACTATCGGAGATAGCAAACCAAGGACGATAGATAAGATACCTAAAATAAGTGAAGATTTTTCTTTTGTTGTGAATTCATATTATAAAATCTCCTTAAATTTAATATAAATGATGATACCTTAAAATGCTAGCTTTATCTATCATTCGACAGTTTTTAATAGAATGTTAGCTCGTTTTCACTTTCCCTTTCCAAGAATCCAATCCATAAGAAAGGATATAAATCTCAGAAAAACCTTGTTTTTTCAGATAAAGTGCTGCATTGGTCACTCGTTGTCCACGTTGGTTTTCGTAGAGAAGGACAGGTTTATCCTTGCGAAGGGCTGCAAGGCTTGACTTCAACTGATTTGAAGGAATATTGCGAGCTCCGAGGATATGTTTTCTGTGAAATTCTGCTGGTTCACGGACATCAATCAATTGCCCTTTCCGAATCAAGGCTTCAAATTCTGCATTGTCCACAATCTTAGCCGCACGACGAATACGAAGGTAGTTATAGCCCATCCATGCCACCATTGCCAGTATAAGTGCCCACAAAATCCAAGTAACCATTAGTTCATTTCTCCATTTTTCTCAATATAGTCTAATTCTATCTTGTGCTCCCTGCGGAGAACAGCTTCCGCTTCTAAGTAATCTAGCTTGTCCATGAGACCTGCATCATAGATCCGAGAGAGTTCGAGCTTCATCAGTTCAATATCATACAAGCGCTTCCCCATGTAAACAATAATGCCAAACTGTTTGAGAAATTGCTGCACATCATAGAATGTTTTCATAGCTTCCATTTTAGCAGATTCTAGACTTTTTTTCAATACTGGACCGGCTCTTTCCCCCCTATTTTCTTCGTCTTCATTGCCCATTCTTCCGCAAGTGTGGTACAATAAAAACATGAGAATTCAACAACTACACTATATTATCAAAATCGTCGAAACTGGCTCTATGAATGAAGCAGCCAAGCAACTCTTTATCACCCAACCCAGTCTTTCAAATGCCGTTCGAGACTTGGAAAATGAAATGGGCATTGAAATCTTTATCCGCAATCCCAAGGGCATTACCTTAACCCGTGATGGGATGGAGTTTCTCTCCTATGCTCGTCAGGTCGTTGAGCAAACCCAACTTCTGGAGGAACGTTATAAAAATCCTGTCGCCCACCGCGAACTTTTCAGCGTTTCCTCTCAGCACTATGCCTTTGTAGTTAATGCCTTTGTCTCTCTGCTCAAGAAAAGTGATATGGAAAAATACGAGCTCTTCCTACGTGAAACTCGGACCTGGGAGATTATCGACGACGTCAAGAACTTCCGTAGCGAGGTCGGTGTCCTCTTTTTAAACAGCTACAACCGTGATGTTTTAACGAAAATGCTAGATGACAATCACCTGCTAGCGCACCACCTCTTTACCGCTCAACCCCATATCTTTGTTAGCAAGACCAACCCTCTAGCTAAAAAAGACAAGGTCAAACTGGTTGATTTGGAAGACTTCCCTTATCTGAGTTATGACCAGGGGACGCACAACTCCTTCTACTTTTCAGAGGAGATTCTTTCACAAGAGCACCACAAGAAATCCATCGTAGTCAGTGACCGTGCCACCCTCTTTAACCTTTTGATTGGTTTGGATGGTTACACCATTGCAACAGGGATTTTGAACAGCAACCTCAACGGAGACAATATCGTTTCCATTCCACTGGACATTGACGACCCGATTGAACTAGTCTATATCCAGCATGAAAAAACCAGCCTGTCTAAGATGGGTGAACGCTTTATCGAATACTTAGTAGAAGAAGTTCAATTCGATAATTAATAGGAAAAAGAAAAAGTTAGGAAATAGAAAGTGAAAAAGATACTACTGACCAGTGCTTTAATCCTTTCAATCGCAGGATTGGCACCCGCATCCGTCTTAGGAGAAGAAAACACAACTAAAGCCACATCTGCTGTCAAGGAAGCAATTGCCAAAGAAGAAAAGAAAGAGTCGAGTGTTGAGGAAAACTCTAAATCAGAAACTCTTCCGAAAGTAGATGTGCAAAAAGACAAGCCCCAAAAAGAAGGATGGTACCAAGAAAATCGCCACTGGCGCTTTTACCAAGATGATAAGCCTGCTTTGAACTGGAAACAAATCCAAGGCAAATGGTACTACTTCGATCAAGATGGTAATCGTCTTCATTCTACTATCTACAAAGGTTATGCCTTTGGCCAAGATGGTGTCATGATAGAAAATAGCTGGACCAAACTGGACAATCAATGGTACTATGCTGATTCCTCTGGACGACTTGCTCAGAACACCTGGAAAAAAATTAACGGCTCTTGGTACTATTTTGACCAAACTGGAAGCATGCTCAGTAACACCTCCGTTGACGGCTATCTTCTCACAAAAAGCGGAGCTATGGCAGAAAAGGGTTGGATTAAATTAGACCAAAATTGGTATTATGTCACACCATCTAGCAGAATCTCGCAAGACAAGTGGGAGAAAATCAATGGTTCTTGGTACTACTTTGATAAAAACGGCGTGATGCTCAGCCAGACAACCATTGGTGCCTACCTGCTTGACAGTAGCGGGGCCATGGCAGAAAACTCTTGGGTGAAAATCAATGAAAATTGGTATTACGCTAATGAATATGGGAAATATAGCCAAGACAAATGGGAGAAAATCAATGGTTCTTGGTATGCTTTTGAACAAAATGGAGTCATGCTTTCCAATAAATGGAAAGAAAGCTACTACCTCAAGGCCAGCGGGGCCATGGCGGAAAAAGAGTGGATTTTTGATAAATCCTACAATAGCTGGTTCTATCTAAAAGCGGATGGCCGTTATGCAAATCAGGAGTGGATTGGGGCATACTACCTCAAGTCTGGCGGTTATATGGCCAAGAATGAGTGGATTTACGACGACTATTACAAGGCTCGTTACTATCTGGACGATAGTGGACATTATGTTTCAGGAACTTACAAGATAGACGGCAAGGAGCACTTGTTCCAAAAATACGGCCAATGGATTTCTGAAGTTTCAACTGAAGGCGGATTTACAAAAGGCCAATATAGCAAAACCATCTTCCTAGATCCTGGGCATGGTGGTCAAGATTCTGGTGCTTTTTACTACAATGTCGCTGAAAAAGATCTCAATATGCAGATTTACCATAAACTTCGTGCTAAGTTAGAAGAACTGGGCTACAAGGTCCTCACCTCTCGTGATAGTGATATTGACGTTGATTTTGTTACCGAACGTTCTCGTATGGTTAATAAGACCAACTCTGATATTTTTATCAGTATTCACTTCAACGCTACTGGTAATACCTACTCAAAAGCGAGCGGTATTCAAACCTACTCCTATAGAGATGAACCTGATTATCCAAGTAAGATTAATCAATACTGGCACAATCACCCTGATCGTATGAGTGAAAGCAAACGCCTCGCCGCTGCCATCCACTCCTCTCTTCTAGCAGAAACAGGAGCTAAGGATGCTGGTCTGTTGGAGAGCAGCTTTGCTGTCCTACGCGAAACAGCCAAACCAGCTGTCCTCCTAGAGCTTGGTTATATGGATAATTTCACCGAAAACCAACAAATCAGAGATAGCCACTACCAAGATAAACTGGTCGCAGGTATTGTGAAAGGGATCCAAAAATATTACGCTGGTAAATAATAAAAAGTCTCGAGAAATCTCGAGACTTTTTATTTGCCTTCTTTTTTATCTTTATCAGGAAAGAGGTAACCAAGTCCTACACAAGCTAGCACACCAGCACCAATTACCAAACCACTTGAAATTGGCAACAGATCAAAAATAGCATTTGCAATGATAAAAGCAATGATCAAGCACATGAGACTGGCCTTGTAGTCTTTTTTCAAAAAGTTCTCTAGCGTGAAATAGAGGAACAATCCTACCGGAATGAGTGACCAGAGATTGACATCCAAACTTGGCCAACCAACAGAACCGAAATACAATACTAGCGCTGCTGCTACTAAAAATATAAGTCCCAATAATTTCTTCATTCTTTTGTCTCCATTTTCTTTTTTTATTGACTTGTGTTGTCTGATACTGACCCCTCACGTCCCTTACAAAAACATTATAGCAGAGGATTTTTTCAAGAACAAGTCCTTCTGTCTATCTGGTCAATATCTTTGTCTAAGTGGTTGAATAGTCGTGATAAAAGAAAAAGAAGCCCGTTTGGGCTTCTTGATTCTGCCGATTGTAACAGTATTTTTGAACGAATACAATCTAGTTTTTCTTTTCCTTAGATTCTAGAGAAGATTTGATTGCTTCTCGATCAGCTTGCAGTTGAGCTAAATTCTTTTCTTCTTCCTCAAGTTTACTGGTATCTGGTTTCACACGGTAATAAACATCTTCTGGTTTCATTAACATAGACCCGTAATCTTGACCCGAAAGTAGTCTTTCTTCAACATGATTGCTTTTATCCGTAATCTTTCCATCATCACCAGGTTGCATAACAACCCCACTTGGAACAGCAACTACTACAAATCCTCCAGCAACAGAATCTTTCACCCACGCACTGAGAGAAGCTGTCTCAGGGTTACGACTATCTTGACCTTTTGATACCTTTAATCCAACTACAGATTCGTACTTTTGATCATTTGTAAACCAAGTCGCACGTACTTCTCCAGAATCATTAATAATGTATTCATTGCCAGATTGACTACGCCAAGTACCTTCTATACTAGACAGATCATTGTTCTTGATTGCTTCAATATCTAGTTTTGGAACGGTAGTTTCTTTCTTTAGCTTGCTAACAAGTGCTTCTGCTTCAGTAATATTGGTATCCAAATCAGCCAGTTGATTCTTGAGTTTTTGAATTTCCTCTTGTTTATCCTTATCAGTCTCATCCGTTTTTCCTTGACTTGTAGACGATTGTCTTGTTGACTCTGTAGTTGAAACGGCAGACGATGCTTGATTTGATTCTTTCTTTACAATCAGAAAATATGAGAAAATACTTACCAAGATAAGAGTGACTAAAACAGCGAGTGCTAGGCCAATATAGATTTTTATTTTTTTATTTGGAGTCGACTTTGATTCAGACCGCTTACGTCCATTGATCTTTTCAAATTGTCTTTCTCGTTCTTTCTTATTCATAATTTTCTCCTTTTTGATTTATATTCAGCCAAACTTGCGAGACTTCATTCGTTATTATCCACGGATTTTTATAATTTTTAGAAAACCTATGCAAAAAATTCTAGAATGATTAACAGCCTATAGTCCTCTAAAACGGAACGAAAACAAGTGCTTATTAAAATATATTATATCACAAAATATAAATTTTTGTTTTTATTTATAAGCAGGAGTTTCAGACGTTAAATAGAACCTATCTCAAACGTTCCACCTTTCCTATATTTACAAAAAAAGAAGCCCGTTTGGACTTCTTGATTCTGCCGATTGCAGGGCTTGAACCTGTGACCTACGCGTTACGAGTGCGTTGCTCTACCAACTGAGCTAAATCGGCGATTACCCTTTTAGTATAGCACTCTGAGAATAGATGTCAAGAAATTTTTATCTCCATTAGAAAAAGCCTGTCCTAAGACAAGGCTTTGATATTCTATTATTTACGAACCCGCACTTTCATAGGCATCCAAACCCCTATCCCAGAGTTTCAAAGAAATGACAAAGAAAACAAGGGAAATCAAAATCAAACCACCGATATTAAAGAGTCCATCCTTGTCCTGCAAGAAATAGCTAGCAGGATAGTAGGCCGTAAAGGCGAAAGGCACGATAAAGCTAATCAACCAACGAAGGAGCGAATTGTAAATCGAAATCGGATACTTGGCAAAATCATTAAACATATAGAAAATGTAAATCATAGCACCTGACTGCTTGGTCCAAAAAGCGATACTGGCTGTCGCGATTTTCAGGGAAGTATAAATCAAGGTCGCAAAAGGGAGACAGACTAGAAAAATCAGGAATTTTGGAAGAGTCCAAACAATGCTAGACACCGTGGTCGCTAGCAGAAGGCCTCCGACCAAAAGTTCGCCCAAAGCATCAATCTGAAAGGTCTCAACTAGGATATGAAAGAGAGGATTGATGGGACGAGTCAGATATTTGTCAAACTCCCCTTTTCGGACTAAGCGTTGCCCTAGTGCCCAGAGATTGTCAAAAAAGAGATGGTCCAATCCCTTGGGAATTAAGGAAAAACCATAAATAAATGCAATCTCCTGAAAGGTCCAGCCTTCTAGCGATGGGATGTTTTGAAAGAGCACATTGAGAAACAAGAGGTTCAAGCCTTGAGTCAGAAAAACTCCCAAGACACCAACCACAAAATCCACCTTGTATTCCATGATCTGCTTGATGTATTGTCTGATAAAAATCAGATGCATGCGTTGATATTTTTTCATACTAACCTCCCTGAATGGTGATGAATGACTGAACTCGTTTCCAAATCAACTGAGACAATCCCACCATCACTAAGAGCCAGAAAAACTGCAAAAGGAGTGCCTGAAGAATCTGACTGGCATCGTATTTCCCAACGATAATCATAACCGGAGTATAAATCAAGGATGAAAAAGGCAAGAAGGACAAGATATCAGAAACAATCTTTGGAAAGAAAGCCAAGGGAATCAGACTTCCAGACATAAAGGCCACTATGGAAGTCTTGAGTAGATTGGAACCCCATAGATTTTTAAACACAAAGGCTGAAAAGCCAAAGCAGATATTAAAGAAAAAGTTGATCAGGTAGGCTAGGGTTAAGCTAAAGAGATAAAGAATTGTTAATCCCAGTACTTCTACAACCCCTTGCCCAGATAGGATTTTCATCAATACAATAACACTTAAAAATGGCAGTCCAACAGAGATAAAAATCAACCACTTGGATCCAAGCTCTGTAAAGAGGTAAGAAGCCGCAAAATGCACCGGTCTCAACAAGCGCATGATAATGGAACCATCCTTGACCTCATCACCAATCATAAAGGAAGAATCCGACCTAGTCAGAAGATTAGTTACAAAACTCATGATGATGTAGAGGGTAATATCCGCCATACTGAAGCCTTGAATCAATGACTCTTGCGAGGAATCAAAGACCGCCTTCCAGAGATAAAAGGCCACAAAAGCACCCATGACATCGCCAATCCGATAAAGGAGAAAGTTGACTCGATAGGTAATCAACTCCTGAACCCCTGCATTGATAAAGGGTTTATAACGTCTCCAAAATTTGACCATCTTAGAGCTCCTTTCGGTAGAAGCGTCGGATAATATCCTCAATATCCGTATCTACCATCTTCAAATCACGGATTTCAAAATCAGACAGAGTTTGTTTGATAATATCAGCTGAATGGTAGCGGGAACTATCGAATTCAATATTGAGGCTATTTCCTTGTCTATCAATGGTTATATCAGGCAGGCCTTCATATTGAGAAAGGAGATGACTTTGACCTGGTAACAGTTCAAAGGAGAGAGTCTTCATCTTGCCAAAGGTCTCCTTGAGCTGGATCACCGTCCCATCAAAAATCTCCTGCCCCTTGTCAATCATAAAAATTCGATCACAAAGCTGCTCAATATCGCTCAGGTCATGAGTGGTCAAGAGAATGGTTGTTGCTTCCTCTTGATTGATCTGAGTAATGGCCCGACGAATGTTATCCTTGACCGAAACGTCTAAACCAATGGTCGGCTCATCTAAAAAGAGAACCTTGGGATTGTGGAGCAAGGAAGCCGCAATGTCCGCCCGCATCCGTTGCCCCAGTGAAAGAGTGCGCACGGGGTCCTTGATAAAGTCCTTCAAATCCAAGACTTCATTCAAAAAGTCCATGCGCTTGCGGAAGAGCGAGTCCGGCACATCGTATATCTCTTTCAAAACCGTGTAGGTCTCTTGCAGAGCCAAATCCCACCATAACTGGGTACGTTGTCCAAAGACCACTCCAATATCCTTGACATAATCTTGGCGATTATCCTGAGGAATCTTGCCGTTAATCCGACAATAGCCCGATGTCGGTTTCAAAATCCCTGTCAGCATTTTGATGGTTGTCGACTTCCCAGCTCCATTGGCCCCGATAAAGCCCAAAATTTGGCCCTTGGGTACCTCAAAAGTCAAATCCTTGACCGCTTCAAATGTCTGCTTTTCAGGATGAATAAAGGAGCGCAAAGCCCCCTTTAACCCCGGTTCTTTAACAGTCTTCACAAAATTTTTCTGGAGATGTTCCACTTCTATCATTGCCATATTTCTCTCCCTATCGTAAGGAATAGAAACATCATATTTTTGACTACAAATATTCTAAATCCTTACCTTCTAAATCTTCTACATTTTATTATTACAAAAGACTTTATACCAACCTATTATAGTTCAATAAAAAACGGAATGCAAGCGTTTGCCTGTAGATTATGAAATTAGAGATTTTGCTCTTAAAATAATAGTTTTAATCAAAAATTCTGGTTTAGTAGTTTCCTTAAACCACAAAAAAACCCACCCTAATGGGCAGGTTCTTTCTGTATTGTTCAGCTAGATTAAGCTTTACCTTCTGAACCGAATACGTCGATACGTTCTTCAACAGCTTCTGTAATTGCTTCGAAACCTGGTTTCAAGAATTTACGTGGGTCAAAGAGTTTCTTCTTATCGTATTCTGCTTCGTTTGCTTCGTATTCAGCAACAAATTTACGAGTTGCGTTAGCAAATGCGATTTGGCATTCAGTGTTAACGTTAACTTTCGCAACACCAAGTTTGATAGCTGCTTGGATTTGGTCATCAGGAATACCTGAACCACCATGCAACACGATTGGGAAGCCTGGAACTGCTTCTGTCAATTTTTGCAAGTGATCAAGGTGAAGACCTTTCCAGTTTGCTGGGTAAGGACCGTGGATGTTACCGATACCAGCTGCCAAGAAGTCAATACCAGTTGCAACCATTGCTTTAGCATCTTCAATTGGAGCCAATTCGCCATCACCAATGATTCCGTCTTCTTCACCACCGATAGTACCAACTTCAGCTTCTACTGATACGCCGTTTGCATGAGCAAATTCTACAACTTTACGAGCTTTTTCAAGGTTTTCTTCAACTGGAAGGTGTGAACCGTCAAACATAACTGAAGTATAACCAACTCGGATACATTCAAGTGCATCTTCATAATGACCATGGTCAAGGTGAATAGCAACTGGTACAGTAATTCCCATTGATTCTACAAGGTTTTCGATGAGAAGTTTACATACTTTGTAACCACCCATGTATTTCGCAGCACCCATAGAAGTTTGGATCAAAACTGGAGCTTTTTTAGCTTCTGCTGCACGCAAGATAGCTTGAGTCCACTCAAGGTTGTTTGTGTTAAATCCACCAACTGCATAACCGTTGTCACGAGCTGCTTGGACAAATTTTTCTGCTGAAACGATTGCCATTTGTCAGGCCTCCTATATATTTTTTGGGACATCCCATTTACATTGTTCATTTTATCACTTTTTGACAAAAAAAGCTAGTTTTTCCCATACTTTAGATTGAATTTCTTCTAACCCGACCAATGTAAACCCTTTCTTTTTTTAATCTTGGCTAACTCTAGGAAAGCGTATAAAGAAAGTCAAGCGATCATCCTGCCTTTCAAAACGATAAGGCAATTTCTCATGTTCTAATAAACTTTTGACCACAAAGAGTCCCATTCCTGACCCCTTTGCCTTGCGACTAGCATTGCCAGAAAAAGATTGGGCCAATTTTTCTTGTTCTTCAGGACTACAGCTATTCTCAATAAAGAGTTCCCCTTCTCTCTCGCCGATACGGACCAGGCTACCTGGAGTGGAGTGCTTGATAGCATTGCTGATGAGATTAGATAGGATCAGTTTCATCACAGATGGATTTATGTAAGCCTGCTGATGGGTCAGGCTAATGTCTACCTGAATTTCTCTCTCCTTGGCTAGCAAAACATAATCCTTGACCAGACTTTGCGTCATCTGAAGGAGCTCAATCTCTTCTTTCTCGTCTCGCAATTCCTGCACAGAAGAAAGAGACAATATCTGGAGAACGTGGTGACTGAGGTCGTCCACAATCCCCAAGGCTACTCCCAGATAGAAGTCCCTATCCTTGTAACGACCGATATTTTCTTTCATATTTTCGATTAGGATCTTCAAACTAGCCAGAGGTGTTTTCAATTCATGAGAGGCCCCTCGTAGGAATTCGACCTTCATCTTCTCAAGTTGGAGAATAGCTTCATTTTTCTCATGCAAGTCCGCAATAACTGTCAAAAGGTGCTGGTAAAGGCTATTGATTTGTTCCTTGAGATCACCAATCTCATCCTTAGAATCCACGCGCAATCGCACTTGAGCATCTAGTTCCATCATTCTACGGGTCACCCGCTTGATTTCCAAAATCGGGGCAACAATGGTTCGTGCGTAGATGTAAGCTACCAAGAGGGAAATCAAAAACGATGCCAGCAAGGTATAGGGAAGAAACTGGAGACTGATCTGCTCTGCTTCCTTTTGCAAATCCATGGAAGCTAGAAATTGCAGAGTCATGGTGCTACCATCTTGCGTTTTCACCTCACGCTCCTCGATAAAGAGAGAGGTGGTCTGGCGGTCTGTGTCCAGAGGAAGATTGTCCTTGACTTCTAACTTGTCCTCGGTCATCTCTCCTTTGACGGCCCCCTTGATATCACTAGTCTGGGAATACAAGTCTAACACTTGCTCGATACTTTGCCTATCCTTTCCTTCTAGGGACTGGGCAATGGCTGTCGCTTTCTGGCCAATGGTTTCCTGACGATGGCTCAGATAAGTCGAAGGAAAAAGAAAATAAATAGCTAAATGAAGACAAATGACCAGAACACTAAAAATCGAGAAGGTATAGATAAATATCTTTGTAAATAAACCTGTTCGTTTCATTTTCGCTCCAATTTATAACCAACATTGCGCACAGTGAGGATACAATCCAAGTCTAGCTTTTTCCGCAGTTCCTTGATATAAACATCAATGACACGGTCAAAGGGGACCTCATCTGTCACCTTCCAGACGGCATCAATAATTTGAGATCGAGTCAAGGCCCGTCCTTCATTTTTTACCAGATAGTCCAAAATCTCCAACTCTTTGGCATTGATAGCTACTTCTTGACCTGCTAGGCTTGCACTGTAACTCTCAAAATCCACCTTGGTATCCTTATAGGAGAAGATTCGTCCCGTATCGTAGTAGCGCTTGAAAATCGCGTCTACCCTCACTTTTAAGAGGGAGAGGGAGAAGGGTTTTTCCAGATAGCCATCTGCTAGCGAAGCAAAGGCACTCATCTTGTATTCCTCATCCTGAAAGGCAGTCAGCATCAAGACAGGAACCTGACTGGTTTTACGAATCTCGGCTAGGACTTCTAGGCCATTAAGCTTGGGTATCTGGATATCCAGTAGTACTAGAGCAATTTCATAGCTGGAAAATTTTTCCAGAGCTTCCTGACCATCTGCTGCTTCAACGGTTTCATAACCACAATCCGCCAAATAATCACTGATCCCCTCACGGATCATCTCCTCATCTTCTACTATTAGAATTTTCATAGAAAAACCTTTCACATTTCTTTAATTTTCTTTTAAATCATCTCTGTTTCATCCTGAAAGGAAAGGCTTTATACTCTTCGAAAATCTCTTCAAACCACGTCAACGTCGCCTTGCCGTACTCAAGTACAGCCTGCGGCTAGTTTCCTAGTTTGCTCTTTGATTTTCATTGAGTATTAGGGAGATGAAATACATAAAAATGCTACCTATATTATACCCCATTTAGGGAAGAATAGGTAGCAAGTTTGTTATTCGCTATCGAGCAAGAGCTCTTTTGGTTGTTTTCTGAGGAGATTGCTTGAAGCAAGCGCCATAACGAGAACCACTAGAACTAAGGCAAGGACAAAGACGATGATAAAGTCTGATGTCTGAATGGAAATGTCTAGGCTCGACAAGGTCTTGCTAAAGCCATCTACTTCTGCACCACCACCAAGGTTAGAGGCTTGAGCTGCCTTGCTGGCTTGCTTGGCAACACCTGAAGTAACATTAGCTAGAACAGTATTTCCGATTGCACGTGCTGTGTAGTTAGCTAGGAAGTAAGCAGAAACGAGAGCAGGGATGGCAATCAAGATCGATTCAGTGATGAATTGACCCAAAATACTTGCCTGCTTGAGACCGATAGAGAGGAGAATTCCCACTTCCTTGCGACGAGCATTGATCCAAAGGCTAAGCAAGAGGGCAAGGAGAAGAACTGAGAAGCTCAAGCTACCCCAGAAGAGGAGGTTGGCCATCTTGTACATACCAGAGATAGATTGCTCAAGAGCTGGGTAGTTAGAGGAGCTCTTCACAAGTGTGTAGCTCTTCCAGTTGATACCACTGATACCATTCAACTCTTTCATGACGTCATCCAAGTTCTTGTCTGCTGTTACAAAGAAGGTTGCGTCCCCATAAATAGCTGTGTCTTCTGTGTATCCATAAAGTTTTGCAGCAGTGTGAATGTCTGTGATAGCTGTGTTTTCATAGAGTTCTTGTGAGTAGGTTACTGCTGACTTATTGTGGCCATCAAAGAGTCCCTTGATTGTCACTTCAACTGTTTCCTTGGCACCTTTTTCATTGTCTGCATCATAGATATTAGAGTCCAGTTTGACCTTATCTCCAACTTTCCAGCCGTGTTTAGCAGCCAAGTCCTTGTGCATGAGGATCTTGTCTTTGTCGTCGTTGGTTAGGTGCTCACCTTCGACTAGCTTATATGAACCAGAGACAAATTTATCTTCTTTGGAAGAGTCATTGACACCTGTAATCATCAAACTGCTTCCAAACCGTTTGGCACGGTCTGCAGTGAGATTTTTCTTGGTTTCTGGCGTTTCAATCAGGTCATATCCAGTCAAATCTCCGATAGCATTGATGCGTTTAACATAAGACTCGATGGCCTTGTTTTCGGTGATTTTTTTGATATCCTCACCCTTGATATTCCCAGAACCACGTGGCGTTCCTTGATTGACGCGACGATTGATTTGCATGGAGAAGCTATTGGTGATATTTTTAAAGGTCTCCTGAGAAGCCTTGGCTGTAGCTCCCTTGATCGACAAGCCGACCAAACTCAAGCTCGCCATGAGGAGAATAATCAGGAAGATAACAATCGATTTGAAAAACTTCCTTGTAACATAGGCAAATGCGTTGTGTAACATAGGTTCCCTTTCTAGATTTGATTTCATAATTCTATCAAAACAAGCTCATCTTATTTTGTAGTATTGCGAGTTTCAGTCAGTTTCTTATCCTTCAATTCAAGTGTAATATCTGACGCTTGTGCCACTTCTTTACTGTGGGTGACGACGATCACACATTTACCTGTTTTCTCGGCAAGTGATTTGAGCAGTTCGATAATATCTCCAGCAGTTTTAGGGTCCAGATTTCCTGTTGGCTCATCAGCTAGAATAACTGGAGCTTCTGAGACCAAACTGCGAGCAATGGCAACACGTTGTTGTTGCCCACCTGATAACTGGAGAACATTCCGCTTGATCTGGCTTTCATCCAGACCAAGTTCAAGAAGAGTATCCTTGCTGGCCTTTTTGTTGACCAAGCGGATATTTTCCAGCGGAGAAAGGTAATCAATCAAATTATAATTTTGAAAGACCAGGGAAATATGGTGCATGCGATGATAAGAATATCCCTTATTCCGAATGTCCTCTCCTTGGAAAAGGATAGAACCTTCAACAGGGCTATCTAGACCAGCCAGTAGGGACAAGAGAGTGGATTTTCCTGCTCCTGACTCACCAATGATACTATAAAATTTTCCAGGTTCAAAATTATACTTGATCTGATATAAAACTGCTTCAGCAGTGTTCTTATAACGGTAGGTAACATCTTGCAATTGTAATAAAGTCATGATTTCTCCTTCTTATACTCAATGAAAATCAAAGAGCAAACTAGGAAGCTAGCCGCAGGTTGCTCAAAGCACAGCTTTGAGGTTGCAGATAAAGCTAACACGGATTAAATTTGATTTTCGAAGAGTATTAACTAATAGATGATAAAATTTCCTTAGGCGATTTTCTAAATAAGAATAGGAAACAAAGGGCTACAGACAAGCAACCAATCAAGAGCAGAAAGACATAGGATTCTGCAAAGGATAGGAGACTAGTTAATAGACCGCTTGCTTTGGCCAGCGTGTCCTGTAAGCTTGCCTGATCTCCACTGGCTAGGACAGTTTGGAGCAGATAGGATGTAACGGCATTTCCAGCGATAAAGGATGGAAGCAAAGCTCCAAGAGATACCAACACTACCTCTAAACAGAATTGTAGGAAGATCGAACTCTTGCTTTTTCCAAGTGCCAAAAGAATCCCCACTTCGTAGACCCTTTCTCTCAACCAGAGAGACAAGACCAAAATTAAGGCTCCTGCTCCTGCTATCAACATCCCATAAAGGGAGATGGTGAGGAAGGTTTGGAAGGTTGCAACTGAGTCTTTGATTTGTTCAAAGGCCTTGGTTTCCTTCTCGACTTGGTAACCTTGACTTTCTAAAGCCAAGTTTTCCACCTGCTTCATGAGTCCGTCCATTTCCTTAGGATTTTCTACATAGAAGCGCGCTGCACTGACTTGCGGTTCACTATTTCCCAGAAGGTTTTGACTACTTTCATAGTCTGTAAAGACTTGGTTTTCACTGAAGTCAGAAGACAAGCCTGTGAATTTTTCTTGTTTCTTACCAGAAAATATACCGACAATCTCAAACTCTACTGTTTGCCCTTTTCCAGCTTCGGACTGACCAGCATCCAAGCGAATCTTGTCATGAAGTGAAAGACCGTTCTTCTTGGCCAACTCTTCGTGGATCAGGATTTTCTTGGAGTCCCCTTTTTGAAGGTGTCGCCCTTCTTTTAGATTGAAAGCCGAACTGGTAAAGGTGACATCCTTGGATGAATCCTCAAGAGCCGTTAAGCTAACCAAGTTCTTGTCCGCTGCTGACAAATCATCACGTTCTACGCTCTGCTCACCACTCACCGCTTCCTTGTCTTTCAGTTTTGCGACCGTCTCGAGTTCAGGAGAGACATTTTCCAGTCCCTTAATCTTGCTCACGGATGCTAGATCAGACAATTTGAAGGTCTGTCCATTTTCTATCTTTTTGATAGAAAAAGATGTATTGAGTGATTTGTAAAGATTGTTTTCTACTGTTTTGTTGGACTTCATCAGAGTCAAACAGGCTGAAATTCCTGCCAAAAGGACAAATAAAATCAGAAATAAAATAAAACTTCTCAGTCGTTTTCTGCTGACATAAGCCCAAGCTCTTTGGATTGGATTCATTTGTCACCTCCATATTTGTAAGACTATTATAAAATCCAAATATGAAATGTTTATGAAATCAAAAAATTTTTTTGAAAAAAACAAAAAAGCTAGCGAACACTAACTTTTCTCATATGGAATACGTTTTATCAATCAAAAATATACTCCATTTTATAAATGCTGGCACCGTCTTTCAGCTTAGCATTTTCCATTTCCTAAGTTCTTCATTTTCTGACTTGTGTCTGAGAAAATTCTTGATAGGATGAAATGGAAAACTCAGTTTAAATTTTCTGATACAATGACTGTTCTTGATGCCAATATTTTTCGATATACGAAACGTAGCCTCTAGTCTTCTTTGTAAAAACAAAAAGAGCTAGCCAAAGCTAACTCTTACCCTATGCGGAGAGAGGGACTTGAACCCTCACGACCTAAAGCGGTCACAGGATCCTTAGTCCTGCGCGTCTGCCAATTCCGCCATCCCCGCGTCGATTACTTTACTAGTATATCAACTTTCAAAATCTTTGTCAACACTTTTTTCAGATTTTTTTCATTTTTCCAAGGGAATCATTCTTTCATTTCAGACAGATTTTCATCTAGCAATTTGGCTCCCAGAGTGTTCTTAAAATGACCAAGAGCAAACTGATGATTTTCTGGCCAAATAGAGGCAACTGCAGGCTTGACAATCTCGATTTGATAACCTAAATTATAGGCATCAATAGCCGTATGAAGAACACAAATGTCAGTCAGGACTCCAGTTAGGATGACTGTATCTACACGACGTTCCCGCAAACGGATATCTAAGTCCGTTCCTGAAAATGCTGAATAGTGACGTTTGTCCATCCAAAAGACGCGACTATCCGCCTCATGCTCAGCATAAAAATCAGCTAGAGGGCCATAAAGGTTACGCCCACTAGTTCCGATGATGTTATGCGGTGGAAAGAGCTTGCTTTCTGGGTGGAATGTATCCTTCTCTTCATGGGCATCAATGGTGAAAAAGACATAGTCCCCACGTTCAAAAGCCAATCTGGTCACTCGATTGATTGCCTCTGATATGGCTTGAGCAGGTGCCCCTGCAGTCAGCTTTCCATGGTCTGCTACGAAATCCTCTGTATAGTCAATTGAGATTAAAGCCTTTGCCATTAGTAGTCCCTCTTTTTCACTTCCTCAAAAATATCACCAATTAGAACTTTGAGATAAGTCCCCTTCATTCCGAGTGAACGGCTCTCAATAATTCCTGCTGACTCCAGTTTACGAAGCGCATTGACAATCACAGAACGCGTGATTCCAATACGATCTGCAATAACTGATGCAGTCAGCTGCCCTTCATTTCCATCCAACTCAGCTAAAATAGCTGATACGGCACGAAGTTCTGAATAGGAAAGGGTATTAACCGCCATGGTAACAGCAGTACGACGGCGAATATTTTTCTCATCCTCTTCACGTTGGAAGTTCAGCAGTTGAATCCCTACCACCGTGCTCGCAATCTCAACAAGAATCAAATCTTCATCTTCAAATTTCTTATCATTGCGCCAAATGATCAACGAACCTAGGCGAATCCCTGATACATGAATCGGAGCAATGGTCGTCAAACCATCTGGAAAATCTGCACGGCTCTCTACAGGGAAAATGGTCAAATCATGTTCAACAGGAAGGTTGGCTTCCGTATCATAGATCATGTTTGCACCTTGAATATAATCATCTGGAAAAATCTTAGTTTGAAAAAACTGCTCTACACGATCTGTATTCGTTTTATAACGCATGAAGTAGCCTAAAAGGCGTCCCTTGCTATTCACAATACAAGCGTTACAATCAATAATATCTGCCAACTGGCGTGTAATCGCATTGTAAGGAAGTTCATCTTGAAGTTGCTCCTCTGAGCGTTTCAAAATAGAAGTAATTTTTCTTGTTTTTTCTAATAAGTGTGCCATTTTTTACCTCGCATTTAATCGCTACCATTATAACATAAAGAGCGTGAATTTTCAATTATTATCTGAAAATTGCTTATTTAATTGCAATTTTGAACAGCAAAAATATTTTAGAAAAAAGCGATTTTTTTATTGACATCCTATTTTATTTTTGATATTATAACATTATAAGAAGATGACATGATAAATCCCTTTCCGTTTCACCTATCCTTTACTATCACCATCTTCTTTTACTATCGGTCTCCTTATATATAAAAGCGATTCACACTGTGAATCGCTTTTTTTCTATTTGTCTCCTTTGTTACGAATAACAAAGCCGGTTTTCTTTTCGCTTGAAGTGTTGTGAGGTTTTTTATTGTCTTTATTACGATAGCGTCTATCTTTATCAAAACGATCGTTCCCGCGGTTGCCTTTCTTGAAGTCATCACGGCGACCACCACGACGGTTATCCCCTCGACGATTGTCGCGTCCACGATTACCTCCAGAACGTCCATTTCCTGACGGTTTGAACGGCAGTGGCTTTTCACGCGCAATCTCCACTTCAGGAAGACTATCTGGATCTTGGACTGTCAGACTCAAGATATACATAGCCAATTCTTCTGGACTAAATTCGGCAGCTAACTTACGAGCATCTTTAGCAAATTTCTCAAAGTTCCCACGAATAGTTTCATCCGCAAAATCACGTTCGATTTTCTTGAGAGCTACTTGTTTCTTAGCTTGGAAGGCTTCTTCTGCTGTCGCTGGTTTCAAGCCTTTCATGCGTTTCTTAGTCAAGTTTTCGATGATTTGAAGGTAGCCCATTTCGTTTGGAGCTACGAAAGTAATAGACTGACCTGACTTACCAGCACGACCTGTACGACCGATACGGTGAACATAACTTTCAGGATCTTGTGGAATATCGTAGTTGTAGACATGGGTCACACCTGAGATATCCAAACCACGTGCTGCCACGTCTGTCGCAACTAGAACATCAAGATTGCCATTTTTAAAATCACGAAGGACACGAAGGCGTTTATTTTGGTCCAAATCACCATGAATTCCTTCTGCACGGAAGCCACGAATTTTCAGTCCACGAGTCAATTCATCTACACGGCGTTTGGTACGACCAAATACGATAGCAAGTTCTGGTTGTTCCACATCCATAAGACGTGTCATGGTATCAAATTTTTCTTGTTCCTTAACACGGATATAATACTGATCAACCAGCTCTGTTGTCAATTCCTTGGCAGCAATCTTGACATGCTCAGGCTCTTTCATAAACTGAACGCCAATACGTTTGATAGCGTCTGGCATGGTTGCTGAGAAGAGCAAGGTTTGACGACTGTCAGGGACACGAGAGATAATAGCTTCGATGTCTTCTAGGAAGCCCATGTTGAGCATTTCGTCCGCTTCATCAAGGATGAGGGTTTCAATATCGTGCAATTTCAAGGCCTTGCGTTTGATCAAGTCTAACAGACGTCCTGGAGTTCCCACCACGATATGGGCACCCGATTTAAGGGCTTTGATTTGTTTTTCAATGCTTGAACCACCGTAAACTGAGCGAACTTTGACTCCCTTGCTACGACCAAAGCGGAAGAGTTCTTCTTGACTTTGAACAGCGAGTTCACGAGTTGGAGCGATGACCAAGGCTTGGATAGTTGCTTCTTCTGTACGGATTTTTTCAAGGGTTGGCAAGCCAAAGGCTGCGGTTTTCCCTGTACCAGTCTGAGCTTGACCAATGACATCCTTGCCTTCGAGAGCCAAGGGAATAGTCTGTTCTTGGATAGGACTTGCTTCTACAAATCCAGCTTTTTCAATCTCTGCTAGCAATTCAGCAGACAAGTTAAATTCATTAAATTTCACGTTTTTCTTCTTTCTAAAGGTGGTGCGAAGCCACCCTATAAGGCTTTAGTGTATACTTTTCTTTTCATGATGTATCTTCTTAAAAAACGAGATACCGTGTTGCTTCTTTTCCACGAAAGAAAAATACGAGTTTCTTTGCAACCTATCTAGTATAACACAAGAACGGGGTAAAAGATAGTAGAATCTTTAAGGAAAATCATGTAAACGATTTTCCACAAATATAAATACAGCCTTATATGATTCGTTTCTCCGTAGCGGAATTGTGCAAAAGTTTTTTTCTTGTGTTAGAATTAAATCAAATAGGAGGATTTAAAAATGTTAACATACGATTTAATTGTCATTGGATTTGGTAAAGCCGGTAAGACTTTGGCTGCTAAGATGAATGCGGCTGGAAAAAAAGTTGCTGTCATCGAGCGCAGTAAAGCGATGTATGGTGGTACTTGCATTAATATTGCTTGTATCCCAACCAAGACTATGATTGTAGCGGCTGAAAAGGGCTGGTCATTTGACAATACCATGAAAGAGCGTGGTGCGGTGACTGGTCGTCTTAACGCTAAGAATTATAAAATGTTGGCCGATAATGGCGTTGATGTCATTGATGCAGAGGCACATTTCGTGTCAAATAAGGTGATCGAAATTCAAGCAGGTGATGAAAAACAAGAACTGACTGCTGAAACAATCGTCATCAACGCTGGTGCTGTTTCAAACGTCTTGCCAATTCCAGGACTTGCTACAAGTAAGAATGTCTTTGACTCAACAGGTATCCAAAACTTGGACAAATTACCAGAAAAACTTGGAGTCCTTGGTGGTGGAAATATCGGTCTTGAATTTGCAGGACTCTACAACAAACTTGGTAGCAAGGTCACAGTCCTAGATGCCTTGGATACATTCCTTCCTCGTGCAGAACCTTCCATCGCAGCTCTTGCTAAACAATACATGGAAGAAGACGGTATTGAATTGCTTCAAAACATCCATACTACTGAAATCAAAAACGACGGTGATCAAGTCCTCGTCGTAACTGAAAAGGAAACTTACCGTTTCGATGCCCTTCTCTACGCAACTGGACGTAAACCGAATGTAGAACCACTTCAACTTGAAAATACAGATATTGAACTAACGGAGCGTGGTGCTATCAAGGTCGACAAACACTGCCAAACAAACGTTCCTGGTGTCTTTGCAGTTGGAGACGTCAATGGTGGACTTCAATTCACCTACATTTCACTTGATGACTTCCGTGTTGTCTACAGCTACCTTGCTGGAGATGGCAGCTACACACTTGAAGACCGTCTCAATGTACCAAACACCATGTTCATCACACCAGCTCTTTCTCAAGTTGGCTTGACGGAAAGCCAAGCAGCTGATTTGAAACTCCCTTACGCTGTTAAGGAAATCCCTGTTGCTACTATGCCCCGTGGTCACGTAAATGGAGACCTTCGCGGAGCCTTCAAAGCTGTTGTCAATACTGAAACAAAAGAAATTATTGGTGCAACTATCTTCTCAGAAGGTTCTCAAGAAATCATCAACATCATCACTGTTGCCATGGACAACAAGATTCCTTACACTTACTTCACAAAACAGATCTTCACTCACCCAACCTTGGCTGAGAACTTGAATGACTTGTTTGCGATCTAAGTTGAGACTGATTTGTTAACCAACAGCCCTCATCGGGCTGTTTTTGTTTCTGCGAAATCTCAAATCTGTCTTTTCCCTCTTTTATGATATAATAGAAACATGAAATTAAAAACTACTTTGGGCCTCCTAGCTGGGCGTTCTTCTCACTTCATTTTGAGCCGTCTTGGCCGTGGAAGTACGCTCCCAGGAAAACTTGCCCTTCAATTTGATAAAGATATTTTACAAAACCTAGCTAAGAACTACGAGATTGTCGTGGTCACTGGAACCAATGGAAAAACCTTAACAACTGCCCTCACTGTCGGCATTTTAAAAGAGGTCTATGGTCAGGTTCTGACCAATCCTAGTGGCGCCAACATGATCACAGGGATTACGACAACCTTCTTGACGGCCAAATCCTCTAAAACTGGGAAAAACATTGCTGTTCTAGAAATTGACGAGGCCAGTCTATCTCGTATCTGTGACTATATCCATCCTAGCCTTTTTGTCATCACTAATATCTTCCGTGACCAGATGGACCGCTATGGTGAGATTTACACGACTTATAACATGATTTTGGATGCCATTCGTAAGGTGCCTACGGCTACTGTTCTCCTCAATGGTGACAGTCCGCTTTTCTACAAGCCAGCTATTCCAAATCCTGTAGAGTATTTTGGTTTTGACTTGGAAAAAGGGCCAGCCCAACTGGCTCACTACAATACCGAAGGTATTCTCTGCCCTGACTGTCAAGGTATCCTCAAATATGAGCACAATACCTATGCTAACTTGGGGGCCTATATCTGTGAAAATTGTGGTTGCAAACGTCCTGACTTGGACTACCGTCTGACAGACTTGGTTGAGTTGACCAACAATCGCTCCCGCTTTATTATTGACGGACAAGAATACGGCATCCAAATCGGTGGACTCTATAATATCTACAATGCCCTTGCTGCGGTCGCTATTGCCCGTTTCCTCGGTGCAGATTCGCAACGGATCAAGCAAGGATTTGACAAGAGCCGTGCTGTCTTTGGTCGTCAGGAAACCTTCCATATCGGTGACAAGGAATGCACCCTTATCTTGATTAAAAATCCTGTTGGCGCGACCCAAGCTATCGAGATGATTAAACTAGCACCTTATCCATTTAGCCTATCTGTCCTCCTCAATGCTAACTATGCTGATGGGATTGACACTAGCTGGATCTGGGATGCTGACTTTGAACAAATCACTGACATGGATATCCCTGAAATCAACGCTGGTGGTGTTCGTCATTCTGAAATCGCGCGTCGTCTACGGGTGACAGGATACCCAGCTGATAAAATCACTGAAACAAGTAGTCTGGAACAAGTTCTTAACACGATTGAAGCCCAAAACTGCAAGCATGCTTATATCCTTGCGACCTATACGGCTATGCTGGAATTCCGCGAGCTGCTGGCTAGTCGTCAGATTGTTAGAAAGGAGATGAACTAATGGTTTATACTTCACTTTCCTCAAAAGCTGGCAACTACCCTTATCAGCTCAACATCGCCCACCTCTATGGGAACCTCATGAATACCTATGGAGACAATGGAAACATCCTTATGCTCAAGTATGTGGCTGAAAAGCTGGGGGCTCATGTAACGGTTGACATCGTTTCTCTCCATGATGACTTTGACGAAAATCACTACGATATCGCCTTTTTCGGTGGCGGTCAAGACTTTGAACAAAGTATCATCGCAGGAGACCTACCTGCTAAAAAAGAGAGCATTGACAACTACATCCAAAACGACGGTGTAGTTCTGGCTATCTGCGGTGGTTTCCAACTATTGGGGCAATATTATGTTGAAGCCTCAGGCAAGCGCATCCAAGGTCTAGGGGTCATGGGTCACTACACCCTCAACCAGACCAATAACCGCTTTATCGGCGACATCAAGATTCACAATGACGAATTCGATGAAACCTACTATGGATTTGAAAATCATCAGGGCCGTACCTTCCTCTCAGATGACCAAAAACCACTGGGACAGGTAGTCTATGGAAATGGAAATAACGAAGAAAAGGTCGGCGAAGGGGTTCATTATAAGAATGTCTTTGGTTCTTACTTCCACGGGCCTATCCTCTCTCGTAATGCCAATCTAGCTTATCGCTTAGTCACTACTGCTCTCAAGAAAAAATACGGTCAGGACATCCAACTCCCTGCCTATGAGGATATTCTCAGTCAAGAAATCGCTGAAGAATACAGCGACGTGAAAAGCAAGGCTGACTTTTCTTAAACTAAGGAAAATTAGATAAAAGAACTCCACTATCTTGTCGGAGTTCTTTTTGCCTGTTCTTTTACCCTTCTCTCTTGCATTTTCTCTCTTTTTTTGCCAAAATAGAGAGGTAGAAAGAAGGTAGCATATGTCTAAATTACAACAAATCGTAACATATCTTGAATCAGAAAAACTAGACGTCGCTGTCGTATCTGACCCCGTCACTATTAATTACCTCACTGGTTTTTACAGTGATCCCCATGAACGCCAAATGTTCCTCTTTGTCCTAGCGGACCGGGAACCTCTCCTTTTTGTCCCAGCCCTTGAAGTGGAGCGTGCAAGCAGCACTGTTTCTTTCCCAGTAGTGGGCTATGTGGATTCTGAAAATCCATGGCAAAAAATCAAAAATGCCTTGCCACAGCACGACTTCAAACGTGTCGCTGTTGAGTTTGACAATCTCATCTTGACAAAATACCATGGCTTGAAAACAGTTTTTGAAACTGCTGAGTTTGAAAATCTCACTCCTCTCATCCAACGCATGCGCCTCATCAAATCAGCTGATGAAATGCAAAAAATGATGGTTGCAGGGCTCTATGCTGATAAAGCTGTAAAAGTTGGTTTTGATAATATCTCTCTTGATAAAACAGAGACAGATATCATCGCACAAATCGACTTCGCCTTAAAACGTGAAGGCTATGAAATGAGTTTTGATACCATGGTCTTGACTGGTGACAATGCTGCAAATCCACACGGAATTCCTGGTGCAAACAAGGTCGAAAAAGACGCCCTTCTCCTCTTTGACCTGGGTGTTATGGTCAATGGATACGCATCAGATATGACTCGTACAGTCGCTGTCGGCAAACCAGACCAATTCAAGAAAGATATTTACAACTTGACCCTTGAAGCCCAACAAGCTGCTCTTGACTTTATCAAACCTGGTGTGACTGCTCATGAAGTAGACCGCACTGCCCGTGAAGTCATCGAAAAAGCTGGTTACGGTGAGTACTTCAACCACCGTCTCGGTCACGGTATCGGTATGGATGTCCACGAATTCCCATCTATCATGGAAGGAAATGACATGGTCATCGAAGAAGGCATGTGCTTCTCTGTTGAACCAGGCATCTATATCCCTGGTAAAGTCGGCGTTCGTATTGAAGACTGCGGTGTTGTTACCAAGGATGGCTTTGACCTCTTTACAAGCACCAGCAAAGACTTGCTTTATTTTGATTAATATTCATCTAATACTCAATGAAAATCAAAGAGCAAACTAGGAAACTAGCCGCAGGCTGTACTTAAGTACGGAAAGGCGACGTTGACGCAGTTTGAATTTGATTTTCGAAGAGTATAAAATCTTCCCACAATAAAACGCATAGTATCAAGGTTTTTCAACACCTGATATTATGCGTTTTTCTGATTTTTAAAACTTTTCTCCAGCCGCTTTACTTAATTTTCTTAATACTTTGACTAAGCACAAACCCTACAACCATTCCCACGATATTTTGCAGGAAGTTTGGTAGGATTTCTGGTAGGGCTGCTGCCCATCCATTCATCAAAGTTGAACCCAAGGCGTAACCCCCCACCATAACAATCGTTGCTAAGATAAGGCCTAGACACTGAGTTTTTCCTTTAAATCCTGCGAAAAATCCTTGCAAGCCATGGTTGACCAAGCTAAAGAACATCCACTGAGGATAACCTGATAAGAGGTCAATCAAGAAACCTGCCAGTCCTCCGACTACCGCTCCTTCACGACTACCAAAGTAAAAGGCCGCAAAGAAGACACCCGCATCTAAAAGAGTTAGAATTCCTGTTGGTGTTGGAATCTTTAAGAAATAGCCTAGAACCACAGAAAGGGCGGTTAATAGGGATACAAGGGCGATTTTAGTTGTTTTGGTTTGCTTCATATTGTCTTACTCCATATTGATCTGCTTGTGCAATAGCACGGTAAACGAAAGCTTTAGAACTTTCTACTGCTGGTAAAAGTTCATCACCTTTAACCAAGTGACCGGCGATGCTTGAGGCAAAGGTACAACCTGCACCAGCATTTTGACCTTGAATGACAGGATTTTCTAGAACTGTAAAATTTTGTCCATCATAAAAGACATCCACAGCCTTGTCCTGACTAAGGCGATTGCCTCCCTTGATAATGACTGCTGGCGCTCCTAAATCATGCAATTTCTGCGCTGCAGCTTTCATATCTTCCAAAGTTTTGATTTCCTGACCCGCCAACAATTCTGCTTCAGGAAGATTTGGCGTAATCACACTGACATGAGGGAAAAAGAGAATCAACTCTTTACAGAGTTCACTGACAGCCACATCGTGCGTTTCCTTGCAGACCAAGACGGGATCCAATACCACAGGCACTCCTGGACGTTGCTTGATAAAGTTCAAGGCTTTCTCAGCCACACTGACAGTAGGGAGAAGACCAATCTTAATCCCTGCAAATTCCACATCACGCAAGCTATCCAATTCATGTTGAAAAATGGCATCGTCAGTTGGAAAGACTTCAAAGCCCTTTTCAGTCAAGGCCGTCAAACAAGTCACTGCTACAAAGCCATGCAAGCCGTTCAAGGTATAGGTAGCCAAATCAGCTGACAAACCACCACCACTAAAAATATCATTCCCAGAAAGGGCTAAAATACGATTATTCTTCATAACGAATCTCCTTTAAATACAAGCCATTCGGTGCAGCCGTTGGACCTGCTAGCTGTCTATCTTTTTTTTCTAAGATCAAGTCAATCTGCTCAACTGGCATTCGATTATTTCCGATTTTGAGCAGCGTCCCCACCATATTGCGAATCTGCTTATACAAGAATCCATTTCCTGAAAAGGTAAAGGTCAAAAACTGCCCTGTCTCATCAACACTAAGACTGGCTTCTGTAATGGTTCGAACCTTGTCCTCTACACTGGTTCCAGATGCTGTAAACCCGGTAAAATCATGAGTTCCCTCTAGCTTTTTGATTGCCATCTGCATCCGCTCCACCTCGAGCGGATAGGGAAAGTGAGTAGCGTAGTGACGACGCATAGGATTTTTGGGACGCCCCCTATCTACTATAAACTCATAGGTCTTGCTGTGTTTTGCATAACGGCAATGAAAATCATCCGCCACAAGCTCAATTGAAATCACATCGATATCTTCAGGAGACTGGGTATCCAGAGCAAAACGGAGTTTTTCCTCATCCATCTGATAGGGCAAGTCAAAATGAATCACCTGTCCCAAAGCATGAACCCCACTATCCGTCCGACCAGCACCGTGAACAGTGATGGCATGCCCCTTATTGAGTCTCGTTAAGGTTTTTTCGATTTCCTCTTGAACGCTCCGCGCATGAGGCTGGCGCTGAAAACCAGCAAATGCATACCCGTCATAGGAAATGATTGCTTTATATCTTGTCATAACTTCTATTTTATCAGGAAATAAAAGTGTAAACAAGTTTAAAAACCAATAATTGTCTGGGTACAAAATTCCCAAAAAGAAAAACTTAGGAAACCAATCCTAAGCTCTCTTTTGAAGTGCGTACATAACAAAGATAGAAGTGACAATCAACCAGCATCCCAGAATGGTGAAGACCAACATACCGTTTTGAGTGACCAGACCGATTGCCCCAAGAATGAAAGGTGTCGTAAAGGCTCCAAAGCTGCATCCTAGCACTGCAAAAGATGTTGCCTGATTAAGGAGCTTGGCTGGGATTCTTTCAGAAAGAAGCTGAAAGACAGTGGTCAAGGCCACACTGTAAGAAAAACCTGCCACAACACTTCCAACTACCATCACACCCAATGACGGAGACAAGGCAATCACAATCTGCCCCAATCCAAAGGTGATACCTGACCAAAGGAGCAACCTTTCTTTAAACAGAGAGATAAAGAAAGAAAAACTCACACCTGCCAAGATACCAATCAACTGCATGATACTTAAAACCAAACTCGATAACTGGGCATCCCCTAGACCTCTTTCCACCATCAGACTAGGAATACGAATGGTGATAGCTGTGTTGGTACAGACAACAACTGCTGCTTCGACAGCCAATAGAAAAATTAGGCCTTTCATCTGTCCTGTCAAACGAGTCGTTTCGGCCTCTTTTTTCTTTGTTTCTTTCTTTTCTTTCCCATAAGGGACGAAGAGCAGATAAAGAATCAATACTAAAAATCCCGCACTGTAGGCCAAGAAGGTCACTGTCCATCCCAAGGATAAGAGTTGACCTACCACTAGAGTCAAAATCGATGCCCCGACAACTTCTGCTGATCCGCGAAGACCCAACATCTGGATCCGTGTCTTTCCATGATAGCGTTCGCTGATGATGGAAATGGCCTTGGCATTGATCATTCCAACACCCAAGCCAAATAAAATCCGCATCGCAAAGACAAAGTTGTACTCCTGATACCAGAAAGGGGCTGTTCCACCGATAGAGAGAATGAGAAGTCCTAGACTAATCTGAAGTCGCTCAGGAAACAATCGCTCCAAAAACCCATTTAAAACCAGCATAATCATGATCCCAAAAGAAGGGAGACTGACCAGGAGCTCGATTTGTTCTTTGGGGTAGCCCTGATAATAGTCAAACATGGCTGGCAGAGCACTTGAGATGGAAAAGGAGGTAATCAAAACGAGGGAGAGGGCCAAAATACTAGCCCGTTCTAGATATTGTTTCATGGATTTTCTTTCTATATATTTCTATATTTCTCACTGTTGATCCTTTTAAAAGGAAGATGGCAAGAAAAGAAGGAGCCCAATTGAACTAGAGACTCCGTCCTAACTTTCCTCATAGGAAGACTATTTTCGCTTGATTTGCTTGATCAGATAGAAGATGAAGCCTGCAACCATATACGCCGCAAAAATGATCAAACACCATTTGATAACCACGTCCCAACCCTTGTTCACATTTAAAAAGAAATAAGGGAAGGGATTGTCCTTGGAATTCGGAATATTGAGTTTTAAGACCAGGCCGTTAAACAAGGCAAAAATCATATAAACCAAGGGCAAGATGGTCCACAAGACTGGATCCCAGATCTTGTATCGGCCCTGTTTATCAAAGAAGAGGGTGTCGGCTAAAAACCAGAGTGGAACGATATAGTGGCAAAGGAAATTTTCCACACGGTAAAAGTCTGTCGCAATCGGAGCAAGCATAAAATGGTAAATCACACAGGTAATCATGATACTCATGGTAACGCCACCCTTGAAACGAAGCAAGGTCGGACTTTGCCAATTTTCACCTGAACGGCTCATCACACGGAGCAGATAGCCAGTGAAAATCGTTACCAGAAGATTGGACAACACTGTGTAGTAAAGGAGCATACCAAAACCACCATGCTTGGTGATCTCTAAATAAACCCCTGTAAATGCCGCTAAGAACAAGAGAACACGACTATAAAAGATAAATTTGTAGTTCAGTTTCATGGCTAGATTTTCTTAACAAATTCTGACTTGAGTTTCATAGCTCCAAAACCATCAATCTTACAGTCGATGTTGTGGTCACCTTCTACGATACGGATATTTTTAACACGAGTTCCTTGTTTCAAATCCTTTGGCGCACCTTTTACTTTCAAGTCCTTGATTAGGGTTACAGTATCGCCGTCGGCTAATTTATTTCCGTTGGCATCGATAGCAACAACACCTTCTTCTACTTCTGCAACTTCTGCAGGGTTCCATTCATAGGCGCACTCTGGGCAGACCAAGAGACTTCCGTCCTCGTAGACATATTCTGAATTACATTTTGGGCAATTTGGTAAATTGTTCATAGGTTCTCCTTATAACATTTCACTATTCTTTGAAAATCAAAATTTCTCGAACAGCAACTATTATACCGTAAAATCCTACTTTTGACAATGTGTCCTAAGTCTAGCAGACAAAAAAGTCATGCAACTTTTTACAGTTACATGACTTTTAAAAGATGATTGGTCATGGGCACTTATCAAGCGCCTCATGATAAAAGGGGTAGCAACTATATCTTACAAACCAGGAGCTTGTCCAAGTTCTGCTGCAATCATCCAAACTGTTTTCTCAAGTTCAGCCTTAGCACCAACAAAGATATCGTTTGTAACATCATCGCCTTCTTCATCTGTCACATCCAAAGCTTTTTGGAAAAGAGCGATGAGGTAGCGGTAAATCGCTAGAACACGTTCCAAGCTTTCTTCAACGTTACGGAATTCTCCTTCTTCTTCTTCGATTTCACTGTGTTGAAGGAATTCTGTCAAAGTTGAGTAAGGTTTGCCACCAAGGGTAATCAAACGTTCGCTGATTTCATCAAGATAGCCATCAAGGCTGTCCATGTATTCATCCATTTTTGGATGCCATACGAGGAAACCACGACCACGCATATACCAGTGAACTTGGTGAAGGGCAATGTGAGCCACATACAAGTCCGCTACTGCTTGGTTCAATACTTCCTTTGTTTTTGCCAATGCTACTGGCGCTGTTTTAGATAATGTTGTAACGTCTTTTACTGCTTCTTTTTTCAATTCAACCATATTTCTTACCTCTTTCATTTTTTTGTAACCATCTTCTTAGTGGTTACAATATAAGTATACTACTACCAGAAAACGATAGCAAGGAAAGTGTACTATCTGAGAAAAGTTGTAATAGACTGATAATTTAAGAATAGCCTGGACAGTTTTAATTAGCCGACTTGCTCGGATTTACTTGAAAATTGGCTTTGATACAGGTCATAATAAAAACCTTTTGCTTGGAGCAAGCTTTCATGATTTCCCTGCTCAATAATCTGTCCATCCTTAAGAACGAGAATCTTGTCTGCTTCTTGAATGGTAGAGAGACGGTGGGCGATGACAAAGCTAGTTCTTCCCTTCATCAAGCGTTTCATAGCTTTTTGAATCAAGAGTTCCAAACGGGTATCAACAGAGGAAGTTGCTTCATCCAGAATGAGAATTTTAGGATTGGCTAGGAGAGCACGCGCGATGGTCAAGAGTTGTTTTTGCCCGAGGGAAATATTACTTGACTCTTGGTTCATCTCCATGTTGTAACCGCCAGGAAGAGTTCGGATAAAGTGGTCTACATTTGCTGCTTTGGCAGCTTCTATTATTTCCTCGTCACTGGCGTCAAGATTTCCAAAACGTAGGTTTTCTTTGATCGTACCTTCATAAAGCCAAGCATCCTGCAAGACCATCCCAAACTGACGGCGATAGTCTTGACGTGACAACTGGCGAATATCCTGCCCGTCAACCAAGATTGCGCCTGCTGTGACATCGTAAAAGCGCATAAGCAGATTGATTAAGGTCGTCTTACCAGCTCCAGTAGGACCGACAATCGCCACCATCTCTCCCGGTTGAACTTCCAGATTAAAGTCTCGAATCAATGGTTTGTTTTCAACATACTGGAAGTCAACAAGTTGGAAGGTCACCTGACCTGTTAAGGGTTCAAGGATTTCGAGTTCTTCTCCCTTGACTTCCTCTGTCTCATCCAAGATATCGAAGATGCGGTCTAGCGAAGACTTAGCACTTTGCATTTGACCCGCAAGTTGTGTGATGTTTTGAATAGGCTGGCTGATCTGCCAAACGTACTGAACAAAGGCCTGCATATTCCCCACTGTCAAACGACCCGCAATCACTTGCAAACCACCAAGAACTGCAACGATCAGATAGGTTAAGTCCGATACAGCATGAAGGGCTGGCATCATAAGCCCAGAGATAAAGCTGGCTTTAAAGCCAACACGTTGGAGGTCGTCAGTAATCTTAGAAAATTCTTTATGAGAAGTTTCCTCACGACCGTAGAGTTTCAAGACATTAAAACCTGTAAGATTTTCCTGCACATAGCCATTCATCCGTCCTAAAATAGCCGCCTGCTCTTTAAAATAAGGCTGAGAACGTTTCAGGATACTTCTTGCACCGAAATAGGTCACTGGAATGGATAGAATCACCACTATAGCCAGTTGAAAGTTCAAGTATAAAACCATTCCCATGACGAGAACAATCGTCAAAACGGCATTTACAATTTGGAGAAAAGACTGTTGAAGAGCATTAGACACTGTCTCAACGTCACTGGTAAAGCGCCCCAATAAATCACCAAATTGGTGTTTGTCAAAGAAAGATACTGGGATACGATTGATTTTCTCGGTCATTTCATTTCGCAGATCCTGGGTCATAGACTGGACCGCATTGGTCATGAAATAGTTAGAATAATAAGAACCAAGTTCATACAAGAGACCTCTAAAGAGGTAAATGATTAAAACAGTTCCGATGTAGCCAGTATTGATACGAGCGCCTGAAAGACCATTAGCCATATCTAAGAAATTTTTTGTCAACTCCGTAATGGCTAGCCCCAAGACAAAAGGCTCCAAGACACTCATGACCACACTCAAAATTTTTAGAAAGACTGCAAAGAAGACAGAAAAACGGTAGGCTTTCAAATAGCTCCACAAACGAGCCAAACTAGATTGTGTTTTCATATTTCCTCCTATTCTTCTGTTAGAGATGCATTTTTCAACTGCGACTCAGCAATCTCACGATAGATGGCATTTGTCTCCATCAATTCTTCATGTCGACCACGACCCACGATTTCACCCTTATCCAGAACGATGATCTGGTCCGCATCCATGATGGTTCCGACACGTTGAGCAACAATTAAAACCGTTGCATTCTGTGTTACTTCCTTGAGACGACGGCGCAAAATGGCATCCGTACGATAATCCAAGGCTGAGAAAGAATCGTCAAAAATATAGATATCAGGATTCTTTATAACCGCTCTGGCAATTGAGAGACGTTGTTTCTGTCCCCCAGAAAGATTGCTTCCACCTTCAGCTAGATGGGTCGCAAAGCCTTCTTCTCGGCTTTCGATAAAATCTTTGGCTTGCGCCACGTCCGCTGCCTGATGTAGATCTTTATGACTAGCATCTTCCTTCCCATAGCGGATATTTTCAGCGATAGTTCCTGTAAAAAGCAAGGCCTTCTGAGGGATAAAACCAATCTTTTGACGGAGAGACTTGAGGCGGTAATCTCTCACATCGACACCATCAACCTTGATTTTTCCAAGTGTGACATCGTAAAAACGTGGAATCAATTGCACAAGAGAGGACTTGCCCGATCCGGTCGATCCGATAAAGGCAATGGTTTCACCCGGTTTAGCGCTGAACGAAATGTTATGCAAAACAGGATTTTCCGTCTCACCAGGATAGGCAAAGGTGACATTTTCAAATTCCAAATAACCGTGGGTTGCTGTCTCTCTAACGCCTCCTTCATTGGGATCAATAGAAATCGGCATATCCATGACTTCTTTCAACCGTTCACTCGAAACGGCTGTACGAGGATACATGGTGAAGAGATTGGATAGGAAAAGGAAGGACAAGAGAGCGTGGAAACTATATTCGATAAAGGCAACCAGGTCCCCAATTTGTAAGTTCCCTTGTTTGATAGGATCCAGAGCAAACCAGACAATAGCTACTATCATAGCAATGATAATCTGAACAAACAAAGGTTCCGTCAAACCGGTTAGTTTAAACAGACGATTGGAATTGGCTGCATAGACTGCATTTTGTCCTGCAAAGCGTTCCTCTTGAAACTCCTCACGGGCAAAGGCACGAATGACACGGAGTCCCATCAGATTTTCCCTGGCATATTGGTTTATCTTATCTAAGGTAGCCTGCTGTTTCTCTGATAATGGTCGAGTCTTGACCGCTACATAAATGACCACCACGGCTAAGAAAGGTACTGCAAAGGCCACTATCCAGGCTAATGACGGACTGGTCAGGAAGATCATTAAGATACTAGACAGCATCATCATGGGGGTGATGACACCCAGTTTTAAGGTCTGTTCTGCAAACTGCATGAGAACAAAGGCATCACTGGTAATGCGAGTAACCAGTGAAGACACTCCAATCTTTTCATATTCATGATGAGAATACTCTTGTAATTTGGCATAGAGATCATCCCTCATATCCTTGACCATATTGGTCGTCAGCTTACTAGCAGCGTAGGCTAAGACTATACGCCCCAAGGTTCCACATAGGATAATCACCAGCATAATTGCAGCCCAAACATACAATTGCTGTTCATTCCCTTTATTCACACCTTCATCAATCATCCGAGCCAGAACAGTTGGCAGTCCAAGATTGACAATAACAAAGAAAACCGCTCCAAAGAAATCCAAGAATAACCACTTGGGATATTTTTTCAAATAAGACCAAATATAGAGCATTACTCCCCCTTTCATAACTTTTTGATATAGAAAAGAGCGCGCATCTGCACGCCTTTCTTTCCCTAAGGAACTTTCCTAGTCTAGAAAAATCCCTCTTTCACAAGAATGCCCCAAGTAAAAACAAGACAGGCAGTCAAAGTCACCTAGTACTTTCGACTGTCTGTCTGGAATAAGCTAGATTATTTTACAAAATCAAGCAATGCCAAGAAGCTTTCAGCTTCAAGTGATGCTCCACCAACAAGAGCTCCGTCCACATCTGGGCAAGCCATGTATGAAGCAACGTTTTCAGGTTTAACTGAACCACCGTATTGAACACGAACTTTGTCCGCAACTTCTTGACCGAAGTCAGCAGCTACAACGTCACGAACAACTTTACACATTTTTTGTGCGTCGTCTTGTGAAGCTGATTTACCAGTACCGATAGCCCAGATTGGCTCGTAAGCGATAACTGTTGAAGCAACTTGTTCAGCTGTCAAGCCAGCCAATGCAGCAGATACTTGAGCACCTACGAATTCAGCTGCTTTACCAGCTTCGTAAGTTTCAAGTGACTCACCACAACAAATGATTGGAAGCATACCGTTTGCAAAAATTGCTTTTGCTTTTTTGTTGATATCTTCGTCAGTTTCATGGAAGTAGTCACGACGTTCTGAGTGACCGATCACAACGTAGTCTGTACCGATTTCTTTCAAAACTTGTGGGCTAGTTTCACCAGTGAACGCACCTGCATTTTCAAAGTAGCAGTTTTGAGCAGCAACTTTAAGGTTTGAACCTTTAGCAGCAGCAAGAACAGATGTCAAATCAACTGCAGGAGCTGCGATACCTGCTTCAACAAGGTCTGATGAAGGAAGTTTTGATGCAACGGCTTCAACGAATGCTTTTGCTTCTTCTGGATTTTTGTTCATTTTCCAGTTACCAGCGATAAATGGTTTACGTGACATTTCACATACCTCTTTTTTCATTTTATTCACTATTATTCTATCATATTTATAAGGAGCTTGCAAACCTTACTCTAATTTTCAAGATTTTTCAAGCGACTAATCTTGCCACAAATTCATGGCATCGAGGAAATCAGCCGAAGCCTGAACTTGTTTGGGATTGTTTGCTTCTCTCTCAGCTCGTTTAGCTTCCACTTGGGCCACAGAATGGATACCTTCATGACGCCAATTCCGAAGGATAGCCTGAATATATTTCCAGTTTGGTTTACCATTTAGAACGGCCTCTCGAAGAGCTTCCTTGATCAAATCCGCCTTGATTCCATCGTCTTTGACTGTCTTAGAAAGATCTTCGATTTCAAATGGTGTTAACAAGCGCCCCAATTCCTGCTGGAAAGTCTCAACCAGATCCTTCAATCGATTTTGCGGATTTGGGGCAGTTGCAGCTGAAGTTTGAGTATCTAACAAGCTATCCAAGCGTTCAAAAGCCAAACTAGCATCAAAAATAAGCTCAATTTCCCCATTTAGTTCAATGGTCTGATATTGCAGCAAACCATTTTCAGTTAAGTTTGAAATAGACTGGTTGACATCTGCTACCTCTTTACCAATAATTTCAGCAATCTGGCTAGGCGAAACATCTCCTAAGGCTGTGGTGTTTTGTAGATAGAAAAATTGCCAGACGAGAAAATCTTCGCTGGAAGGAAAGAGTTCCTTAAAATGCAAGAGCAGGGCACTTGGCAAAACCAAGTTCCCTGATTTAAAAGCGTCAAAATATGTCATAATTCCTCTTATAAATATCCAAATGAAGCCGCATCGTCCTCTACCTTTTTCCAGTCAAAGGGAGTTTCCTGATAGACAGCATAGTTAACCCAGTTACTGAAAAAGAGGGCAGCTGATGAAGACCAACAGAGACACGGTGTCTCATTCACATCATCATTTTTGAAGTAATTTTCCGGAATGTGAGGATTAAGTCCTGACTCACAATCACGAAAATACTCTTTTGCTAGAGTATCACGGTCATATTCTAAATGACCAAAACTATAAATCTCACGCAGATCCCGACTAGCTAAAATTGAAACGCCGACTTGTTCTCCCTCAGAGAGGATTTCCAGATTGGTTTTTCCTAGTATCTCTTCCTTATAGATTTCTGTATGACGAGAATGGGGAGCCACATAGCTATCATCAAAACCACGAAAGAGAAGATGGCCCTCTTTCAGGGTATCCTGCGGGTAAATGCCTGACAGTTTCTGCTTCATCTGGTGTTTTTCAATTCCATAGCGAGCATAAAGACCTGCTTGAGCACCCCAGCAGATATGCAGGGTAGAAAAAACATGCGTCTTGGACCATTCGATAACCTGCTTGAATTCCTCCCAGTAATCTACCTCTGCAAAAGGCAAATGCTCCACTGGTGCTCCCGTGATAATCATTCCATCAAAAAAGTCATCCTTGACCTCTGGAAAGGTCTTATAGAAGGTTTCCATATGTTCGGCACGGGTTGTCTTGGAATGATGCGTTTCCATATATAAGAAATCAATATCTAATTGCAACGGTGTATTCGCCAAATGCCGCAAGAGTTGCGTTTCTGTCACCATCTTTTGGGGCATGAGATTTAAAATCAAAATCTTCAAGGGGCGAATATCCTGATGAGCGGCCCGTTGGTCGTCCATCACAAAGATATTTTCTGTCCTTAAAATCTCCACAGCTGGTAATTTTTTATCAAGTCGAATCGGCATAATACCCTCCTAACAGTTCTCTATTTCGAGAATGATCTTGTCTGTTTGAAAGCAAAAACCTCCAAATACTTCTTCCCTATATTATACTGTATGAAGATATAGTTTTCAATTATAGTTTTTCTCTAACTAGCTATAGTTAATTTATATAGCGGATGAAGAGAAAACAGCTCCAAGGACTGTTTTTTATTAATAATGCATAAGTACCTTGTAATCGTAATCTCCGATTTTTTCTCGGCCCTTAAGCTCATCCAGTTCAATCAAGAAAGCACAGCCTGCTACAATTCCACCAAGTCTTTCAATCATCTCAATTGTTGCCTTGACAGTCCCGCCTGTTGCTAAGAGATCATCTACGATGAGAACGCGTTGGCCTGGCTTGATTGCATCAGCATGCATGGTCAAGGTATCAATACCATATTCTTTCTCATAGTCAGCAGAAATCACTTCACGTGGCAATTTCCCTGGTTTACGAACAGGTGCAAAGCCAATTCCTAACTCGAAAGCAACTGGGCATCCGACAATAAATCCACGAGCCTCTGGGCCCACGATCATGTCAATTTTTTTGTCTGTTGCATACTGAACAATTTCACGAACAGCATAGCTATAAGCATTTCCATCTGCCATCAAAGGGCTGATATCACGGAAGGTAATGCCTTCCTTAGGATAATTTTCAATCGTTGCGATATAATCTTTTAAATTCATCTTTTTCTTTCTTTCAAAGTTTTTTACTCTCTATTATACCATATTTTCTGTGAAAGAAGAAGAGGAAAAGCACTATTGCTACAAACCTGATCAATGAACTGATTTTTCTAAAAGGTCATACTCATAAAAAAAACGAGCACTTTCGTACTCGTCTTCTCTTTTATAAACTACTAATTAAAGTGAGTTTACGTCAACTTTGATACCAACACCTTGAGTAGTTGTGATTGTCAAGTTTGTTACGTAAGTTCCTTTAGCTGTAGCTGGTTTTGATTTTTGGATTGTTTCGTTGAAAGCTTTGAAGTTTTCAACCAATTTTTCAGCTTCAAATGATACTTTACCGATGATTGCTTGAACGTTACCTGCACGGTCAGCACGGTAAGTAATTTTACCACCTTTAGACTCTTCAACTGCTTTAGCAACATCCATTGTTACAGTACCAGTTTTAGGGTTTGGCATCAAGTTACGTGGTCCAAGGACACGTCCAAGACGTCCAACAAGAGCCATCATGTCAGGTGTAGCGATAACTACGTCAAAGTCCAACCAACCGTCGTTGATTTTCGCAACAAGGTCATCTTCACCAACAAAGTCTGCACCAGCAGCTTTTGCTTCTTCAGCTTTTGCACCACGTGCGAAAACAAGAACGCGTGAAGTTTTACCAGTTCCGTTTGGCAATACCATTGCTCCACGGATTTGTTGGTCAGCTTTTTTTACGTCGATGTTCAAGTTGTAAGCAACTTCTACAGTTGCGTCAAATTTTGCAAAGTTAGTTTCTTTTGCAAGTGCTACAGCTTCTTCTACACTGTATGCTTTTGTGCTGTCGATTTTCTCAAGAGCAGCACGAAGTTGTTTGCTTTTTTTAGCCATTTTCTATTCTCCTTGTAAGTGGTTCAATCGATTTTCATCTCCCACGTCACTCCTCGAAATGATGAAGTCTTGCGGGTTTTCAGTCTATTATTTTCCTTTTCCTACTTCGTTCAGTTCCTTTGCTGTACCTAAGTACAAGCCTCAGTCACTTGCCTAGTATGAAAAGCAACTAATAGACTGCTGTGAGATTTTCTACTGTGTTATTGATTAGTCAACAACAGTGAATCCCATAGAACGAGCAGTACCTTCGATCATACGCATTGCAGACTCAATGTTTGCTGCGTTCAAATCTGGCATCTTAGTTCCTGCAATTTCTTGTACTTGTGCACGAGTAACTGTAGCAACTTTAGTTTTGTTAGGTGTACCTGATCCTTTTTCAACACCTGCAGCTTTTTTCAAAAGAACAGCAGCTGGTGGTGTTTTTGTAACGAAAGTAAATGATTTGTCTTCGTATACTGAGATAACAACTGGAATGATCATACCAGCTTGGTCAGCTGTACGAGCGTTGAACTCTTTTGTGAATCCCATGATGTTGATACCAGCTTGACCAAGAGCAGGTCCAACTGGTGGAGCTGGTGTAGCTTTACCAGCAGGGATTTGCAATTTTACAAGTTTTTCGACTTTTTTAGCCATTTTTAAATCCTCCTTTGTGGTTTTGGCGGTAATGTAAGATTTTTACCTCCCACAAGTATGCTTTACACATACCCATCTATTATACACTATTTATCTAAAAATGCAAGAGAAAAATTTCTTTTTTAATCGACGTAATCTCCGCCTTCAAAGCCATAGTATTCTTCCAAACTAAGGCCACTTGCAGCAATTTCTTTGGCCTCTTTTCCGACGTAGCGAAGATGCCATTCTTCCGCCATATAGCCAGTCTCTTTTTCCTTGCCTTTGAGATAGCGAACAACAAAGCCATAGTCAGCCGCATGATCCAAGAGCCACTGAGCTGCTTTTTCTTCTGTTACCAATTCTCCATTAGTCCCAATCAAATCAAAAGCAAGACCTGTTTGGTGTTCACTGTATCCAGGGCGAGCTGAGTAGCGATCTGCTGCTTCCTTACCGTCTTGATTCACATAGTCTTGATAAAGTTTGGTTTGAGTTTCATAACTTCTAAAACCACTGTAATGATCGCTGATTGGGTAGCCAGCTGCTTGCATTGCTGCAATGAGTTTCAGCAACTCTGCTTTAGCTGTTGGATTTTCTCCTGGATTATAGTCTTTTGACAAAGGATAGTGCTTATTAGCTACGACGATTTCATCGTATTTTCCTTGTATACTATAGTGATCTCCCTTATTGACAACTTCTGCCTTCTTCTGACTAGAAGCTTGAGATTTGCTTCCTACAGTTCCTTCAGATTGGCTAGTTTGTTCCGTTTTTTGAGTATTTTCTTCATTTTTAGGTTGTTCTTGAGAACATGCTGCTAGGGTTACTGCTAGCAAACCGGATAAAACGATATATCTTTTTTTCATTTTTTTCTTCCTCTCTTAGGCCAAGTGCTTCTCTAATTCATCGGATAAGGCTTTAATCATTTGTTCCAACTCACGGGATTGCACTTGGCAATCTTCTGCCGCCATTTCTTCCCAGGGCACCCACCAGACTGGACCACGACCATTCAATCCATGACCCCTCATATCACCTGATCGTCTTGGAAAGAGGTGCCAGTGGGCGTGGGCATCTCCATTTCCTAGCAGTTCGATGTTCATCTTTTCAGCTTTAAACGCTTTGGCAACAGCTTCTTGGACCAAACTCATTTCCTCTAGAAAACGAAGTTTTACAGAAGTCTCCATATGGTGGAGTTCTGTGACATGCTCCTTTGCTAGAAATAAGGTATAGCCCTTAAAGTATTGATGGTCTCCAATAACAACATAGCCTGTTTCTAGTTCTTTTACAAAGTAGGGATTTTCCCCTGCCTTGATCCATTCAATTCTTTGACAAATCAAGCACATATTAGTCTACCAATGCACTCTTGAGATAGGCGTCTACCATACGTTCAGTCGCCATGACCGAATCAATGTGTGTTCGTTCGTAAGAGTGACTGGATTCAATACCAGCTCCAAGGAGGGCATGTTTGACCTCGGCTCCTGCTGACATAGCTGCCGAAGCATCCGAACCGTAAAATGGATAGATGTCGAGCTTAAATGGAATATCTTGCTCCTTTGCCAAAGCTACCAAGTGTTGACGAAAGTCATAGTGATAGGGACCTGAAGCGTCCTTGACACAGATAGATACTGTGTACTCATCCGTCTGCTGGTCATCTCCCATTGCCCCCATATCGACAGCTAGATATTCCACCACTTGAGTTGGAATATTAGAGTTAGCACCGTGGCCCACCTCTTCGAAGACTGAAAAAGCAAAATGAGTTGTTACTGGTAATTCAAGCCCCTCTTCCTTATAAACACGAAGAAGATTGAGCAAAATCGCTGCGCTGACTTTGTCATCCAAGTGACGTGACTTGATAAAACCAGTCTCTGTCACGACAGTTCGCGGGTCAAAACTGATAAAGTCGCCAACCTCGATGCCCAAGGCGCGGGTTTCTTTTTCATTACTTACTTTTGCATCCAAACGCACTTCCATATTGTCCTGTGTGCGTTCTGCAGTTCCTGCATCCTTGTAGACATGGCAAGAAGTTTGATGGATGAGGATGGTCCCAGATACCGTTTGACCTGTGCTAGCCACATGAACGGTACAGTTCTCCCCTTCAATCATGTTCCAAGGGAAACCACCGATACGATCCAATTTGAGACGACCATCCGGTTTGACAGCACGGACAATAGCACCCAGCGTATCCACGTGGGCAGTCACATAGCGGTGTTGTTCATCATTTTGACCTTTAATGGTCACATTGACACCGCCCTTAGCTGTACGAACAGGCTGGTAACCAAGTTTCTCTAAAGTATGAACTAGATAGTCTGAGATCTCACGAGTAAAGCCTGTTGGAGATGCAATTGCGGTTAGTTCTTTGATATAGTTTATAGTATGATTCATTTCTTCACCTCTTTCCTACCATTATAACATTTTTCTAGTCAGACTCCGTCTCAAAAGGAGAAAAACTGTGTTTAGTTGCTTTCACTATAGATCCATGTTATAATACAAATACTTTGATTATGAAAGGAAAGTAAAAAATATGAAATCATACTTTAAAGTATCACTAGCCCTTGTGGCTTCACTTGTTCTCCTGCTCGGATGTTCCAAACAAGCATCAACACCTATCAACAGCAGTAGCAAAGAAGACACAACAACTCAGTCAAGTGAGAGCAAACAAAGCAGTCAACAATCATCTGAAAAGAAAGATGAGACAGAAACTCACACATTTGTCCACAATAGCAAACCTGGGATTCATTCTACCTTGACTTATACTGTGAAGGGAGATGACGTTGTAAAACAAACTGTTCATAATGTACTTGACCCTGAAAAACTTAATAATAGCGCGGAAGGTATTAAGGAAATTGTTGACGATACTTATAAAGGTTATGAAGGGGTCAAAGGGGTTACACAAAAAGTTGAAATTCAAGACGAAAAAGTTATCCAAAACATCGAGGTTGACATGACTGTCGCAAGTCTTGACGAATTGAAAAAAGCAATGCCAAACGAATATTCTGGTATTGGAAACCGTGTAAGCTTTGCTGCCTCGAAAAAAATGCTTAAAGAAGCTGGTTATACTGAACAAACCAACTAATGAGTCGTGCTCATACAAAAAATTCTTGGTCGATGACCAAGAATTTTTTTATTCCATCTCAAAAACGTCACTCTCTTGTTTGTTTGGTAGAACCAATGAAAGCAAGATTCCGATAATAGCTGGCACTAGCCATGGAAGAGAGGCAGCTGCAAACGGAAGAGCATTGACGAGATTTGCTAGAAACTCAATCTTAAAAGAACTTCCAAGGACGCTTGCAAGAGCAATCGCTGTAACAAGCCCAATAGTTAACTGCATGCCCGGTTTTGATAGGGCGACAAACTTATTAACAATCACAATCATCACAATGGCGATGGTGATTGGGTACAAGATTACCAGTACTGGAACTGAATACTTAATGATTGCATCAAGACCAAGGTTTGCAATAGCAAATCCAATCAAGGTAAAGGCAGTTGCATAGACCTTGTAGCTGATTTGTGGGAAACGTCCATTAAAGAATTCAGCTGTAGACACAATCAAGCCAACTGTCGTTGTGAAGCAGGTTACAGTTACCATAACAGCAAGGAAGAGTTGAGCTGTTGAACCAAAGATTTCCTGAGTAGCTTGCGATAAGATATAAACACCTGGTGTTCCACCCTTCATTGCTTCTGCTGGTACCGGAAAGTGATTTCCAAGGAATCCTAAACCGATGTAAAGAGCGCTAAAGGCAAGAGCTACAACGATACCAACCACCCAAATAGTTGAAATGTACTCTTTCTTACTTGAGAATCCAAGTTGTTTCAAGGTTTGAACAGCAATCACACTAAAGGCGACTGAAGCAAGAGCATCCAAGGTATTATACCCTTCTAGGAAACCTGTTCCAAAAGCAGAGGATTGATAGGCTTCTGAGGCCGCTTGAGGACTTGTTCCACCATACTTGAAGGCACCTAGTACAACCAAGATAACGATCAACAAAGCAAAGACTGGTGTCAAGATACGTCCGATCCGATCCAAAATCTTTGATGGATTGAGTGAAATCAAATAAGCCGCTGCAAAATATAGTACGGTAAAGACAATCAATCCAAGTCCTTTATTCGCATCTGATAAAAGGGGGCTAATCCCGACTTCGTAAGCTGTTGTGGCTGTACGTGGAATGGCAAAGAAGGGACCAATTGATAAATAGAGGACTGCGAGATAAAGCGTCGCAAACCAAGGTGAGATTTTCTTAGAAATCTCATAAATGTATCCCTTAGGATTGAGAGTTCCAATAATGAGAGTCAAAACGGCGATACCGACGCCTGAAAAGACAAAACCTGCAATGGCAGGAAGAAAATGTTCTCCAGATAGGGCACCTAGAGAAGGCGGAAAAATCAAGTTCCCCGCACCAAAAAATATTCCAAACAGGAGCAAACCTGTTAGGGCACCTTTTTTAGCCATAAAGAATCTCCTTCATATTTCTAAAATACTGACCTAGTATATCACGAATAAGAGTATGAAAAAAGCATCACGAAGTAAATATTGAATGTTTTCAATATTTTTAAAAATAAGAATTATCTAAAAACAAAATTCTCCTACCTAGTACACACCAAGTAGGAGAAATGCAAAATTTTAAAGATTTTCAAAGGCCGTCATGCCACCTTGAACATTGATGACCTTATATCCATGCTCCTCTAAAAACTGGCAAGCACGAGCTGATCTCATCCCAGATTTACAAATAACATAATGTAACTGCTCCTTTTCCAACTGCTCATAAGTATCAGCCAGTTGACTAAGCGGTAAGTTGTGTGCACCTTCTAAATGAAGCATCTTGAACTCTTCTATTTCTCTCACGTCCACTAGAGAAAGCTGACCATTTTAGTAAAACTGATAAAATTCATCGAAGGCTATTTCTTTCATTCTTTTTCTCCTAATACTCTTCGAAAATCTCTTCAAACCACGTCAGAGTCGCCTTACCGTACTCAAGTACAGCCTGCGGCTAGCTTCCTAGTTTGCTCTTTGATTTTCATTGACTATAAAATCGTTTTAATTCTTCTTTGCAACTCTGGAACCACTTCAGACTCAAACCAAGGATTCTTAGCCATCCAGATTTGATTACGAGGAGAAGGGTGAACTAGGGGGAAATACTCAGGCAAGTAGTTCTGGTAATGTTTTACCCTTTCTGTCACCTTGCCACTGATTTTCTCCTGTAAATAATAGGCTTGGGCATATTGTCCAATCAAAAGGGTCAATTCAATATTTGGACATTCCTTTAGGAGTTGTGGGTGCCATTTTTCGGCAAAGCCTTTACGGGGTGGAAGGTCGCCTGATTTTCCATGTCCTGGGAAATAAAAGTCCATGGGAATAACTGCAAACAACCCTGAATTGTAAAAGGTGTCTTCATCAACACCTAGCCACTCACGCAGACGATCACCACTCTTATCCTTCCAATAAATTCCAGCTTCTTGCGTTTTAAAGCCCGGAGCTTGACCGACAATATTGATACGAGCAGTTGTTGGCGCTGCAAAGAGAGGTTCGATTCCGCGTTCCGTATAGCTGGTATTCTGTGGATCCGCCATAATGGCTTGCTTGATTCTTTCGATTTGAGACATCTGTTTTCCCTCCAAAAAGAAGTCTAAGCATAAAATCTCAGACTTCTATCATTTTATTTGATTAATTCATAGATAGCTTCTGCATAGATTGCTGCTGCTCGGAAGAGATCGTCTAAGGCGATGAATTCATTGGCTTGGTGCATGGTATCAATAGAATCTGGGAACATAGCACCGTAGGCAACACCACGTTCTAGCAAACGGCCGAAGGTTCCACCACCAATGACTTGCTCGTGACCTTTAAGACCAGTTTGTTTTTCATAGACATTCAACAAGGTTTGAACGAGTGGATCTTCCATTGGCACATAGTGAGGGGTGTGACCGTGTTCAGAAAGACTAACAGAAGCAACTGGCAAGTTTTCAAGAACTGATTTGATTTGCTCTGGACTTGTTCCTTTTGGATAACGGAAGTTGAGGGCAATGGTATTATCAGTACTTGCTTCGTCAAAGCGGAAAACACCCGCATTCATAGAAAGGGCACCCATCTTTTCATCAACATGAGCAACCTTGAGATTTTCACCCTCATGGTCATTCAAAAGAATCTTACCAGCGATGTCGAGGTAGTCTTTGGCTGGTCCAGCAAAGTCAAATTGGCTGAGGAAGAGTGCTAGGTAAGTGGCTCCATTGACACCTGAAGCAGGCATAGCACCATGAGCTGATTTACCAATCACAGTCACCTTGTACTGACCGTTTTCTTCTTTGATTTCTCCTCTGAGTTTGTGCTCCGCAACAAAGACATCTAGTTTAGCTTGCAAGTCAGCCAAGTCACCTGAAACAACTGCTGTCGCTGATTCAGGTACCATGTTTTCACGCAAACCACCTGTGAAGCTGTGAAGGCGAGCTGCACCTGTATTTTCACCTGCAAAATGGAGGTATTCCGTGATATTTCCTTTTTCACCATTGATGATAGGGAATTCAGCGTCTGGAGAGAAACCGAAGTCTGGTTTCGCAAGTCCTACGTGCTCAAAGTAGTAGTCCATGTCCGCCCAGCCTGATTCTTCATCTGTTCCAACGATGAAACGAACTTTCTTAGAAGTTGGAAGACCTAATTCTTTGATGATTTTCAAACCATAGTAACAAGCTGTTGTTGGACCCTTGTCATCTGAAGCCCCACGCGCATAAAGGCGACCATCTTTGATAGTTGGTGTATAAGGGTCCGTGTCCCAACCGCTACCAGCTGGCACCACGTCCATGTGAGCAAAGATTCCGAGAACTTCTTCTCCTTCACCAAACTCAAAATGTCCTGCGTAGTTATCAACATTTTTAGTTGGATAGCCATCACGGTCTGCGATTTCAAGGAATTTTTCCAAGGCTTTTACTGGACCAGGCCCAAATGGATGATCAGCATTCGCCTTGCTGTCATCACGTTCTGAGTTGATTTCCAAAAGGCTAAACAAGTCATCCAAGAGGTCTTCTTTGCGTTTTTCTACTTCTGCTGTAAAATCAATTGCTGTCATTTTTTCTTCTTTCTATCTTTTCTCGATAATTTCATCCACTGGCAAGCGGTAGCTTGGTTCCAATTTCTCGTCTGTGTAACCCACTGTAATCAAAAGTTCTGGGCGGAAACGATCTTCAATGTCCAAAACTTCGTTGGCTTTTGACTTATCAAATCCAAGAATAATATTAGAACCAATTCCTTGGTCTGTAAGAGCCAAAACCAGGTTCATAGCAACCAAACCTGCATTGAGGGCTAGGTAGTCGCTGATCTATTGCTCACTGTAACGCGCAAATTCAGCTGGCAGATTCTTCATAAAATATTGAAGTTGTTCTTCTGAGAAGTTCTTTGCTCCACCGACACGGGCAATCTTGCGGGCACGTTTAGCAAGGTCTGTATCTGTAAACAAGGTAATGGTTACAGGTGCTGATGACACCTGCTCAAAGTTCGAACCGTATGCCAATTTTGCCAATTCAGCATTTTTCTCACGAACGACTACAAACTTCCATGGCTGGCTGTTATGGGCACTTGGGGCTAAGGTTGCGATTTCAATAGCCGTACGTACATCTTTGGGATCCACCGGCTTATCAGTGAAATGCTTGGTTGCATGACGTTTTTTATTTAATTCAAGAAATTTCATAATCGATTTCCTTTTCTAATTCTACTGCTTCCATTCTACCATATTTTGAAAGAGCTTGCAGAGATTTTTCATAGAGTTAGTACTTCTTTCAAACTCTCTGCTATTAATTTGGAGCTATTTAAGTAGGTATCGCTTTAGATTTGAGCAAGCAAAAAGCAGGTGATCAAACACCTACTTTCTCATATTATTGACCAGATGTGTATGGAGCAACTGCTTTATACGCTGACTCCAGCGCTTTCTTCATTGTGTCACGTCCAGTTTTCAACTGTTGAACAAATAGAGTACGCGTTTGTTCTGGCACTACTGTATCATCAGAACCAATACTTGAAAGGCTTTCGTTAAATGACTCTCTTACAGTCTCCATAGACTTAAGCGCTGGTTCGACTTGGGCATTATATGCTTCTTTTCCACTCTCTGGAATTTTTTCTCCAATTTCAACTGCATGCTTTTTATAATTGTCAACTAATTTGCCAAAGACTTTCTTCACATCTCCAACAGTTTTAGCATTGTCAATTTCTTCATCGGTGATCAAAACAACCTCATTATTTTCTGTCTTTGAACTAGACGTTGTTGATGAGGTTTCTGAAGAAGTTTTCTCTACAGAGCTTGAGGTCTTAGTCGAAGAATCAGACGTTGTTTTCCCTGAACATGCTGCTAAAACAACAACAGATAAAAGAGCCATACTGGCTGTAATAATTTTCTTCATAATGTTCTCCTTTTTATTAAGAATTAAGTCCATTCTATAACAAAATAATTTCAATGTCAAACTTTAGCTAAACCATCTTTTCTAAGCAATTCGACTACAAACCTCACTTCCAAATAAGAGCGTCCATTTTATTTCTAACTTTACAAAAAATCAAAATAATCCCTCACATCCTCTACATACCCATGCTTTTCGATTAAACTAGCTAAGAGTTCCAGATTGTGCCCCCGATAGTTGTCATCTCGGCGTAGTTCTTCATACATTTCGATAAAGGGAAGCCCCTTGGACTTGGCCAATTCTAACTCCGCTTCATAATCATAAGAAACTTTTCGGAATAGAATATTTACCAATTCCCCATCTTCTACTTCTATCACAGCATACTGAGCACGGTGATTTTTTAACGCCTCCCAATCAAAATAGGGCATGCCAATCGTACCCGGATTGATGATTTGTTGCCCTTGACTACCGTAACGAAGCAACTGCTTGTGGACATGACCATAGACTGCCACGTCCGTTTCCTCATCTAGGAGTTGGTCAAATTTATCTGTGTTATTCCCAACAGACAAGTCACCACCATAGTTCTTATTTGGCAAATTATGAGAGAGAGAAAAGCGCAGTCCATCAACTTCTTTCTTTTCTAGCATAGGTAATTTTCGTAGCCAGACAATCGTTTCAGGATCCATTCGCTCCATCAAAAACTGGGTTAATCGCATGAGCTGGACTTCCTGTGGGTCTTCTAAGCCATATTGCCCATCTAAAGCCTCTAAGACACAATCATCCCAATTGCCTCGAACACTTGCCGTGATAGGAAGATTCTTTAGCAGAGCAACAAGATCATTTGCACCTGGACCAGGTAGAAAAATATCTCCCAGGAGCCAATATTCACTGGCTCCTTGAGTTTTAGCATCTGCAATCACTGCTTCTAGTGCAGTCACATTGCCATGAATATCTGATAAAATTGCGATTTTATGGTTCATGATGGTCTCCTTCTGTTTGGTAATCTACTCTCTCTTCCGCTACTTGAGCCAACTCCACTTCTTCCTGCGGGTTCAACTTTCTCTGAACAGCTTCTGCGACAGCTCTTGGTACTCCAACTTCAACAATCTCATCCACACTAGCTTCCTTGATTTTAGTCAGAGACTTGAAATGCTTCATGAGATTTTGCTTGCGTTTAGGTCCTAGACCGTCAATCCCATCCAATTGGGATGAAAAGGAATTTTTGGAGCGCAGTTGACGGTGGAAAGTGATAGCAAAGCGGTGTACCTCATCTTGAATGCGTTGGAGGAGGAAAAATTCCTGAGAATTGCGAGATAACTCTACCACTTCCAGTGGATCTCCAAAGAGCAGTTCATGGGTTTGGTGCTTGTCATTCTTTTGCAGACCTGCAATTGGAATATCCAAGCCCAGTTCCTCTTGGATGACCTGCTTAGCGATATTGACTTGACCTTGTCCTCCATCAATCACAATCAAATCTGGGGGAGTCAAACCGTCTCGTTGAACTCGTCCATAGCGTCTGCGAATGACCTCTCGCATACTGGCGTAGTCATCTGGACCCACAACCGTTTTTATCTTGTACTTACGGTAATCCTTCTTACTCGGTTTACCATTGACAAAGACCACCATGGCCGAAACAGGGCTGGTCCCCATAATATTGGAGTTGTCAAAGGACTCAATGCGAACCGGTGTCGGTATTTGGAGCAAACGCCCCAGATTTTCAATAGCTCCTTGTGTCTTTTCGACAGATTTTTCTAGAAGATTGAACTTCTGCTCCAGACTAACACGGGCATTTTTTATAGCTAGATTGACCAGCTGTTTTTTCTCTCCACGCTGGGGTTTGACAATCTTAGTATCCACCAAGGCCTTGACGGCTTCTTGGTCAATATCCTGCGGAATCAATACTTCATTAGGAACCAGGTGAGATTTTTCTTGATAAAATTGTCCTACGTAGGTCAGAAAATCTTCATCAGGATCGTTGTAATAAGGGAATAGATTGACGTCACGCTCAATTAACTTACCCTGACGGACAAAGAAAACCTGCACACACATCCAGCCCTTGTCCACATAGTAGCCAAAGACATCACGGTTTTGGAGGTCTTTAGCCATGACCCGTTGCTTAGTCCGCAGAGTGCCAATCGCCTGAATCAGGTCACGGTATTCCGCTGCCCGTTCAAACTCCATACTTTGTGCTGCTACTGCCATTTTACCCTTGAGTTCGTCGATGATTTTGTCATCCTGCCCTTTTAAGAAGTCAGAAACCTCCTGAGCCATGGACTTGAAATAGGCCTCATCTTTTTTACAGATGGTGTGGGCCATACACTGGCCGATATGGTAATAGAAACAAACCTTAGACGGCGGATTGGTACATTTCCGAAAAGGGAAAATCCGATCCAGTAGTCGTTTGATTTCATTGGCTGCGCTCACATCGGGATAAGGTCCAAAATAAAGACCTCCATCCTTCTTGACCTGACGGGTGATAATCAAACGAGGATAGCGCTCATTGGTAATTTTGATTAATGGATAAGACTTATCATCCTTGAGCATGATATTGTACTTGGGCTTATTTTCCTTGATGAGGTTGATTTCCAGAAGGAGGGCCTCAATATTGGACTCGGTAACGATAAATTCGAAATCCACAATTTCAGATACCAGAGCCTCTGTCTTGGTATCGTGACTGCCACGGAAGTAAGAGCGCACGCGATTGCGCAGATTTTTAGCCTTTCCTACATAGATAATGGTGCCGTTTTTATCTTTATGAATGTAGCAACCGGGGCTGGTCGGCAAGAGCTCCAGTTTTGATTTGATCAAGTTATTCATAGTTCCATTATAGCAAAAAGGCCGTAACAGGACGAACAAAAAGCCCCACCAATCACTTGATGGAGGAGCTTTGATTTCTTTTCGGATTGCACCGACTTCATCTAGTCGCTACTAGTATAGAGTTCTTGAACAGCTTTCACATCCCGAGGCTGAATCCCATAGTAAGAGCCTGCAGGTTGCATAACAGAAGTCTCGTTGGTATAGCTATAGATTTATCTGATACCCTAATTTATATAAGTGAAATTTCCATATTACTTCCTGGTTTTCCCCTCTTATGCACATCAAAATATTTTTGACTCAAATAGAACATAGAAAAAAGAAGCACTAAACTATACTACAAAAGTTATACAAAAAATAACTTTTTGGGGTAGTACATAGGTAACGTAATTATCGACCCAATATCCTTTTTATTAGAGAAATAATTCTATACTTGAGAGGAGAAGGATAATAACGGAAAGTTCCCGCCTTCCTTACAATATAGCCATTAAAGTTTTGCTTAAAGCGAAGCACACCATCACTTCCATCAAATATTCCTTGAATCCCTAAAAAATTATAAACAGGAATTCCACGCTTTATACTCTCTAACATAACATACTCTTGAAGCAACGCTGGTGCATAGAACTTATTAAATTCTGTGTAAGAGCCACTAAAAAGATAGGTACTCTCTTGAGGCATATAGATAAAAAGACTACCAGCCAATACAACCTTTTGTTCCCCATACTTTGCTATCAATTTATGTGCTTCTGCTTTACGAACCTCAAAAGTTTCAAATTGATGTAGCAATTCTTTATGCTCTTTTTTCTTCTGAGCTGAATCAGGTGATTTTCTTAACGCTGCGTCAAAATCTGCTATTTTTTTGGATAAGTTTTCTTGAGTTTTCTCCAGTTGAGAAAGATAATCTTGAAAATTTAAAGTTGCAACCATAAATTCAGCTCGGTCTCCAAATGCATCATAAAAATGTTCGTAATATTCTAAACTTTTATCACTATATTCTCTTCTTTTTGATGTCGTAGCAGTAATATCTTTAAAAATAGATAATTCATCACGTTTTAATCGTCTCAATTGAATGCCAAAGCTTCTAGCTTTCTTAACCAAGGGTTTTCCCTTTTTACTAAAAGATCTAATTAAATTCTCCTCTGTGATTCCTTCTAAATCCTTGACATATAACCAATCAGGTTCCCCACCTGGGTAACCAATCTGTAAACCATCATGACAATATCCTAGATTCGTCAAACGCTGAATAATTTCTTGTTGCTCCTCCGTCACTGGATTCCCATTAGTATCAAAACTTTGAAAAGTATCGTAAGGTTTGACAATCAACTCCAGAGCCCCATGTTGTTTAGCATACACTTGGAGATCTTTGTAAAATTCCTTTAGGTAAGTTGCATCGCTATAAATTGGACCAGAATTGATTTCCATGTGCAGTCCACCTGTCATTGGCAAACTATAAACCAACGCGGCAACCTGAATGGTCTCTGTATGCTTTAGAGCAAGGTAGGTCACTGTTGCTCCTCGCTTCTCTAATAATTCTCCCATCTGGATTGATTGTAAAAACGAGCGGGAGGTAATTGATTCTGAATAAATGCGAAAGTCTTCTTTAGTAAGTACAGTTAGTGTCATACATTTACTTTCTATGATATTTTTTTCGAAGATTAAATAGGAGATTTATTAAAGGATACAAAGGATGAATAGGTAGCGTAAACTCGCCTAAATATTCTTCAATAGTTGGATTAAAATTAGCCTTAAAGCGATAAAGCCCGCCATCTCTTGTATGTTCAATGCCTCCTAGATTTTGCCAGATAGAACCTCTTTCGAATGCATGCTGTAGTGTTCGATACCATGTTAAAATTGGAGCATTGTAGCGTCTAAATTCTACATCCATTCCTGCATATAAATTCACAGATGTCTGCCCAAATTCCAAGGTCAAAGTGGCTGATAAAGGAGCAACTTGAACACCTGAAGAAATATATTTCTCCAAAAATAGAATTTCTTCATTCAACCTTTCGCTTTCTTGCAACCTACTTTGATATTTCGAAGATTTAACAGTAACTGATAAAGATTCTAGAATTTTTTGATTCTGATTTCTTTGTTCTTCTAAAATATTCAACCGATTTGGCAAATCAAGTGTAGATAATGTTATATAAGCATGGTCTGGAAAAGACAATAGTAAATTTCGATAGTAGGCTTCATTACGCAAATGAATACTTTTTCTTGCCTCCGTCTTCTTCATTAGAAAAGAAAATGATTCTAATAATTCAATCCCACCAAACTGAATAGTTATTCCTTTATTTTGTGCAGTCCTAATAGCTTGTCTTGCTGATTTCGGTAGATATTTCTCATCAAAATTTTCTTTGTACACTTTCGCCTGTATACGAGGCTGAATAGTATCAATCATTCCACTAGTCTTACCAGACCAAATGAATCCTAGCTTTTGTAGATAATTTAGCGTTTTTAGAGTTTCCTCTGAGTAATCATAAAATTGACCATCAATATAAGTTTTATTCAAACAAAGCGCAGGGTCTATCTTAATAAAAAGAGCTCGTTTTTTCTGCGCAATCTTTTTAAGCGAAGAAAATACAAAATCCATCAAAGATTGGTCAGTATAATCCAAAATTGGACCTCTGGCAATGTAGCACATTGTAAAACCAAAGGGTAAAGATCTATAAAGTAAACTAGCTACCGCCACTATTTGATTATCACTATAAAACCCAACTCTTTCATTTTCCCATTCACTTTTTACACTTGCCCAAGCACTACTTTGCAAGAGATTCACTAAAGAACTTCGTCTAACAAAACGATCATGTTCTTCAGCAGAAATACCAACTCGATAATAATACATGTACTTTCGATCCTCTATTAATCTTAGTCCTATTTTACTATTTTTTTTTTAAAAAATAAAGAAAAAATAATCTTCACACATCACCTAGTATATGGAGTTAATATCAGTAACTTTTCCTATAAATAGTTAAAAGAAATAATAGGAAGTATGTCATTTAGATAATCTTTCTCAACTAAATTTGTAGTATAAAAATTGTTGTTTTAGCTTTTGAAAAAGCAAATTAAATCACTCGTCCATAATTATTTACATACAATTCTCTGACTTCAATCACATCCCGAGGCTGAATCCCATAGTAGGAGCCTGCGGGTTGCATAACAGAAGTCTCGTTGGTATGATCCAATCCGATAGCATGCCCCAGCTCGTGCTCCGCCGTATGCACGATCCGTTCATAAGAATAACCATAACTTGGATTGGATAGATAATAGTGATTCAAGCGAACTGTTACAGATATAAATTGATTAGTCAACAGATTGGTTTGACTCTCGGCTTGACCAGCTACAGCTGTCGAACCATCATTCATTTCACTTGCTACAATATCTGCTTGGCTAGAATCCGCTACCACCTCAAAGGTAAAGGCTCCCGTTTGATTCCAGTTCTTTATAGCTTCTGCATAGGCAGCTTGGAAGGTCTCATCCATTTGAGGTTCAATATAGATACGAGCTGAGGCCTGAGCCCACTTGCCTTCTGCATGTTGGTGACTGTCTGTCTGAGACAAGACTTCCAAAGTCCCCGTTTCCTGCCATTGATTCCAGCCGACTTGACCAATCTTGCTCATTTTTTCAACCTGATTGACCGCAGAATGAAAATCACCTGTCAGATACCATAGCACTCCAAAAGCAAGGAGAAGGATGATTACCAAGGTCCAGACTAGACGCCAAAAGAAACGCCAAATTCCCAAAAGAAATCGGAACAATAATCGAATAATCCAGAACATGACGCTCCACCTTTCATAAAAATAAGAATCTATCTTAAAATCGATGGTCTCAGATAATCAAGATAGACTCTCTATTTTACTCAAAAAAACTGAAAGAAACCTAAAATTAAGATAAGCGCTCTTCCAAAACAAAGTTAATTGGTAGAGTAGCTAAAAAACGCTCCAATTGTTTTTCCCAGTAGTACCACTCATGAGTGCCAGCACTATGACTATAGGTCACTTCAAAACCAAGCTTTTTGAGGTTTTTCACAGCGAGATTATTGGCAGAGTAGAGATAGTCTTGCTCGCCACACCAAGCCCAAAGTTTGGTTTTTTTATCCGATTTCCTAGCAATACTTTCAAGCGAATGAGGGCTAGCTGTCCAGTCTTTGATTTCTCCAAAAACTCCTCGCCAGTATGCAAGAGAGCCTAAATCCTGACTTTCAGGAGAAAATCCCTGAAAACTGAGTGCACCAGAAAAACTAGCCGCACGAGAAAAACGATTGGTTGCGAGAGCCAGCTTGAAGGAACCATAGCCTCCCATTGAGAGACCTGCAATAAAGGTCTTTTCTCGCTTGCTGGTCATATTGGGGAAGAAACGTTTCATAACCTGAGGCAACTCTTCTGCTAGAGCAGTAAAATAGTCAAAACCATACTGGGTATCGGTGTACCAGCCATTACTAGTATTGGGCATGATAACAATGAGATTGGTTCCCCGCAACAAGCGTTCGACATTGGTACGCTTGAGCCAGCTATTTTGATTTCCTGACATTCCATGCAAAAGATAAAGAACAGGAATATCTGTGCAATCTGGTTCAGTCACTCGACTAGCATCTGGATAGAGTACGGTAACGCCCCACTCCATATCCAAAACTTCAGAGTAATACTCAATATTCATAACTGCCATGATTTTCTCCTTTTACTATTCTATAAGAAAAAGCCGAATTTCGACTTTTTCCGTAGGTATGTTGCTGATTATTTAGCTTCCATCACGACTGGCAAGATTGCTGGACGACGTTTGGTTTGGTCAAAGAGGTACTTGGTCAGATTGTCACGAACCTTACCTTTGAGATCTGCCCAGTCAAAGTCATCCCCTTGAAGATACTCTTCTACCGTTTGGTTAATCAATTCGGAACTTTCACGGAGAATGTCGCGACTCTTCTTAAGGTAGATAAATCCACGCGTGTGAACACGAGCCTTAGCCACAATCTTCTTCTCACGACGATTAACAGTGATGGCCACGATAAAGATTCCATCCTCTGACAAGACCTTACGGTCGCGAAGAACGACATTCCCAACATCACCAATGGCATTTCCATCAATCATGACATCGCCTGCAGAAACTGCTCCAGCTGGGACGAAGTCTCCATGTTCATAGGACATGGTTGTTCCTTTTTTAGGGATAAAAATACGCTCTGGCAACATCCCAACTGCCATGGCAGCCTTGGCATGCGCATCCAACTCACGGTACTCCCCTTGGACAGGGAAAAGATATTTCGGTTGCAAAAGATTGATCATCAACTGCAAATCACGCGCATTTCCGTGTCCTGATACTCGCAAACTCTGGGTAATGAGTTTTACCACACCACCAGCTTGGTAAATCATATTTTCAACGCGAGCCACAACCGCTTCTTTGGCGGTGGATGGAGTTGTTACAATATAAACCAAGTCCCCATCCTTGATTTCTACATAACGGTGGCGCCCAACAGACATCTTGCGAAGTCCATTGATGGGTTCACCCATACGACCTGTCTCTAGGATAATCAACTCATGGTCTTCAAAACGAGACATTTCTTTTGGTTTAATCAAAAGGCTTTCATTAGCTAGGGATAATTTTTTGAGACGAATCGCTGTACGAACGATATTTTCAACATCAAATCCAGTCAAAACGACTCGGCGGCCAGTCTCCGCAGCTGCATCAAAAACCTGCTGGATACGAGAAAGGTTGCTGGCAACTGCTGCAACGATGATACGACCGTCCCAATCAGCGATAGTTTGGGTAATTTCATCCCCAACTTCACTCTCACTCGCCACCTGGATATTGCTGTCAGCATTTGCAGAATCACTGAGAAGTGCCAAGACACCGTCACGGCCTATTTCAGCTAAACGCGCAAAATCCGTCGCATAGGATTCACTAGCCGTCTGGTCAAATTTGAAGTCGCCTGTGTAAACAATGTTCCCTTTTGGTGTTTTTAACACAACTCCCAGACTTTCTGGGATAGAGTGGGTCGTACGGAAGAAGGACACCACAGTCCCTCCAAAATCAATCTCCGTATCCTCATCAATCACATGGAAGTCATTGAATTTCTTAACCGTATCATTTCCTTTGACAAAGAGTTTCGCCAACTCAATGGTCAACTCAGAACCAAACACAGGCACCTTAGCCTCTGCCAAGAGATAAGGCAGGGCACCAATAGCATCCGCATGCCCGTGAGTCAAGAAGACCCCTGCGATACGGTCGCTATTTTCAAAAAGGTAGTCCATATTGGGAATGACGACATCAACCCCTAGTTGTTCATTTTCAGGGTATTTAAGCCCTGCATCCAAAACAAAAATAGATTCATCGATTTCAGCGATGTACATATTTTTCCCATTTTCTCGTACACCACCTAGTGTTGTTAAACTGATATTACTCATTTTCCCTCCGAAACTTAATTTATCTTGATTATAGGGTAGGTTTACCCTCTTATTCTAAAAGTTCTAAAACTTTCAGCCGAATCTTTTCCTACCATTATACCATTTTTTTGATGATTTTCAAAATGAAGATTTGTTTTCAAAAAAGAGCTGGTTACCCAACTCTTTCCTAACTTCTACTATTTTTCCATTAAAAAATCATAGATTTCTTGCACCGTACCCAGCGCCATCATTTCTTGGTCTTTAACAGTCTGTTTGAGATTTTGGTAAATCTGACTTTCAGCAATTTCCCTTTTCGGCGCTTCTTTATTGACTGTCATGACACCATCTTTGATAGTTACAAAGCCCAGTTCCTCAAATACTTGGATCATCTTGACCAGCAAGATTTGTTGGATATTGAGATAAGCCGCCAAATCTTTCAGCTTGTAGCGAATATCAAACTCAGGGAATTGGTAAATGGTCTTGTACAATTTTGCAAACTGTTCTCTAGTCCCGTAACCTGTCAGATAATAGGCCTTGTTGATGTCGTTTTTGAAATAGACAGCTGAGAAATCCTGTTCCTGAAAAATGGCCTTCAGCAAGGTAATATCTTCCGGAATATTTTTCACAACAACCGCTTCACTATTCGCTAAATCTGGCACCTCTCCAGAGAAATCCAAGACTGGAACCCCTTCTGGCAAGACTGCATTTTTCCCACGAATGTTAAAGAGTTGAACACCTTCCACACGCGCATCTACCATCATCAACTGGAGGGCAGTTTGCCCATTCCATTGGTTGACAGACAAGGTGACTGCTAATTCTAGATTCTTGGTTTGAGAAAATTCTGTTGCCCATCTACCTTGTCCAAAGGCCACCACTTCAAAACTCGCCTCACCCTTGGAAATTTTTAGTTTGAGGTGGGCATTGCCTGCTCCCATGGTTCTGGCACTTTCGACATGAAAATCCTTGATATAAAAGACAGGTTTCTGATTGTCCATTCCAAAAGGTGCCAAGCGTTCAAAGCTTTTGACCGTTTCCAAGCTAAGCGTCTCCAAGTCTAGCTCTTCATCTAGATTTAACTTATTCTTACCACTAACATCTGCGCCTTTTTCATGGATATAGTCTTCCAATACTTGAGATAAATCTGAAAGTTTCTCCACTTCCAGCGTCATTCCAGCTGCACCAGCATGGCCGCCAAAGGCGATAAAGAGATCTCGGTGGGGATCCAGAGCTTCAAAAATATCGACTGCTTCCACACTACGAGCGCTACCCTTGGCACGACCATCCTCTATATTAAGAACGATGACTGTCTGCCCCAATTCCTCTAGCAAGCGCCCAGCCACGATACCCAGAACGCCAGGATTCCAGCCTTCCTTGGCCAAAACCTGGACCTTCTTCTCAGGATCCACCATGGTCTTAGCTTCTTCATAAATTGACTGAACGATTTCCTTGCGCTCTTCGTTTTTCTGATGAATCATGAGGGCAATCTCATGAGCTTCCTCGTCGTCAAATCCAGTCAGCAAATCAATGGCAGGATTGGGATCATCCAATCGCCCCAAGGCATTTAAACGAGGAGCAATCTGGAAGCCAACCGTCTCTTCTGTCACTTCGTTCGCAGCAATCCCAGCCATGTCTAGCATTTCTTGTAGACCGATGCGCTGAGTATGCCCCAACATTTCTAGACCATATTGAACCAAGATACGATTTTCATCCGTCAGGCTTACCATATCGGCAATAGTTCCGATGGCTACCAAATCGAGTAGCTCCACTTGCACTTCTTCTAAAAGAGCGCAAGCTAGCTTAAAAGCCACTCCACAACCAGCTAACTGTTTGAAGGGATAGTCCGCATCTGGATGCTCAGGGTGAACAATCGCATAGGCATCAGGAAGAGTTTCCGGCATGGAATGGTGGTCGGTCACAATGACATCCACTCCCATAGACTGGGCCAATTCAATGGCTTCATGGCCAGAAACCCCATTGTCCACCGTCACAATCAAGGAAATTCCCTCTTGCTCGATAAAGTATTTATAGACACTGGCATTGGGACCATAGCCATCTGTAAAGCGATTAGGCAGATAAACTCGGCACTCGGCACCAAGTTGTTCCAAACTTTCCTTAACAATAGAAGCTGAGGTCATGCCATCCGCATCATAGTCACCGTAAACGAGGATATTCTCCCCTTCTTCAATGGCCTGACGAATCCGTTCCACTGCCTTGTCCATATCATGGAGCAGATAGGGATCATGTAAGTCCTCTAAAGAAGGTTCTAAAAACTTCTTTAGACTTTCTTCATCCTGAATCCCTCTTTCAAATAATAACCGAGCCACCTCAGGACCCAGCCCAGCCTTCTTGGCTATCTTTGTAAAATCCGCATCTTCAACCTGCGGGGCAAACTGCCATTCATAAGTAGGAGTTATCAAAAAAACATCCACTCTTTCTAAGAATTCTATCGTTTCATTATAACATGATTTAGGCATTTTCTCTATCCAGATTGCTTTTTTATAACATTTTAGTGAATTTTTTTCAGATATGATTTGACAAGAACATTCTTTTGGTGTAGAATCATGTTATAAAATCTAACACAAAGGAGATCTCTCATGGCTTTAGTAGAATTTAAAAACGTCGAAAAATATTACGGAGACTATCACGCACTCCGCGACATCAATCTCCGTTTTGAAAAAGGACAAGTTGTTGTCCTGCTTGGACCTTCTGGCTCTGGGAAGTCCACTCTTATCCGTACGATCAATGGTTTGGAGGCTGTTGACAAAGGAAGTCTCCTGGTCAATGGACACCAAGTAGCAGGTGCTAGTCAGAAAGATTTAGTTCCTCTTCGTAAGGAAGTCGGCATGGTTTTTCAACATTTTAACCTTTATCCACACAAAACAGTGTTAGAAAATGTTACACTCGCACCCGTTAAAGTTCTAGGAATTGATAAAAAAGAAGCTGAAAAAACAGCCCAAAAATATCTGGAATTTGTAAATATGTGGGACAAGAAAGATTCCTATCCAGCTATGCTATCTGGTGGTCAAAAACAGAGAATCGCCATAGCACGTGGTCTTGCCATGCATCCGGAGCTCCTCCTCTTTGATGAGCCAACATCTGCTCTTGACCCTGAAACCATTGGAGACGTTCTAGCAGTTATGCAAAAACTGGCGCATGATGGGATGAACATGATCATCGTTACCCACGAAATGGGCTTTGCTCGAGAGGTTGCGGACCGCATTATCTTTATGGCCGACGGAGAGGTTTTAGTAGATACGACAGATGTCGATGACTTTTTTGACAATCCAAGCGAACCTCGTGCCCAGCAATTCCTCAGCAAAATTATCAACCACGAAAGTGACAAAGTCAAATAAGGAGGCGCCTATGAAAAAGAAACTCTTTTTATCCGCATTATTAATTAGCCTTTTCAGCCTTGCTGCTGCCAAACCAGTACAGGCCGATACTAGCGTCGCAGACATTCAAAAAAGAGGCGAACTAGTTGTCGGTGTCAAACAAGACGTTCCCAATTTTGGTTACAAAGATCCCAAGACAGGGACTTATTCTGGTATCGAAACGGACTTGGCCAAGATGATTGCAGACGAACTCAAGGTCAAGGTTCGCTACGTTCCTGTTACTGCTCAAACCCGTGGACCACTATTAGACAACGAACAAGTCGATATGGATATCGCAACCTTCACCATCACAGACGAACGTAAAAAATTATACAACTTCACCAGTCCCTACTACACGGATGCTTCTGGTTTTTTGGTCAATAAATCCGCCAACATCAAAAGCATTGAGGACCTAAACGGCAAAACCATTGGGGTTGCCCAAGGTTCCATCACCCAGCGCTTGATTACTGAACTGGGTAAAAAGAAAGGTCTAACCTTTAAATTCGTCGAACTTGGTTCCTACCCAGAATTGATTACTTCCCTTCACGCTCACCGTATTGATGCCTTTTCTGTAGACCGCTCGATCCTCTCTGGCTACATTAGCAAACGCACAGAACTACTAGATGATAGTTTCAAGCCATCTGACTACGGTATCGTGACCAAGAAATCAAATACCGAGCTAAACGACTATCTTGATACCTTGGTCACTAAATGGAGCAAGGACGGTAGTTTGCAGAAACTTTATGACCGTTACAAGCTCAAACCATCTAGCCATACCGCAGATTAAGGAGGACACCCCATGACAGATTTATCATCTTGGACAGCCTATTTTCAGGATTTTGGACAATTTTTCAATGGTTTCCTCTTCACTCTTGCCCTAGCGGTTGGATCCTTTATCCTCGCCATGGTTTTGGGCATCTTCTTTGGAGCCATGTCAACCAGCAAACGCCCATTCTTGCGCGTTTTGGCTCGTATTTTTGTCGAATTTTACCAAAACACCCCCCTCTTGGTACAGTTTGTTATTGTTTTTTATGGCCTACCTCTTATCAGTGAACACACCATCATGATTCCGATTTATTGGACAGCTGTTCTCTGCGTGGGACTCTATCACGGCGCTTATATCGCTGAGGTTATTCGTTCAGGGATTCAATCTATCCCTAGCGGTCAAATGGAGGCAGCCTTGTCGCAAGGTTTTACCTATATCAGTGCCATGCGCTTGATTATCTTGCCTCAGGCCTTCCGTATCATTCTCCCTCCTTTGACCAACCAAATCGTTAACCTTATCAAGAATACTTCAACCGTTGCTATCATCTCTGGAGTGGACTTGATGTTTGTAACCAAGTCTTGGTCAGCTCTCAACGGAAATTACATCCCTGCATTTCTAGGTGCTGCCCTACTCTACTTTGCCCTTTGCTTCCCTGTCGCCCAATTTGGTCGCAAGATGGAGCAAGCCAACAAAAAAGCCTATTCACTTTAGGAGGTTACTATGGAATCTATTTTAGAAGTTTTGACCCCAGATAACCTAATCTTTATCTTTAAAGGATTTGGCTTAACCCTCTACATTTCTCTAATTGCTATCGTCCTCTCGACCCTTATCGGAACAGTACTAGCCGTCATGAGAAATGGGAAAAATCCTGTCTTACGGATCATCTCCAGCATTTATATCGAGTTTGTACGTAACGTTCCCAACCTCCTCTGGATTTTCACCATCTTTTTGGTGTTTAAGATGAAGTCTACACCAGCTGGTATTACTGCCTTTACCCTCTTTACCTCAGCAGCCCTGGCTGAGATTATCCGAGGCGGTCTCAATGCCGTGGACAAGGGCCAGTACGAAGCAGGAATGTCGCAAGGATTCACCTCTGCGCAAATCCTCTACTACATCATTCTCCCACAAGCGATCCGTAAAATGTTGCCAGCTATCATTTCTCAGTTTGTAACTGTAATTAAGGATACCAGCCTTCTCTACTCTGTTATCGCCCTACAAGAACTCTTTGGCGCCAGCCAAATCCTCATGGGACGCTATTTCGAACCAGAGCAGGTCTTCAGTCTTTATATCCTGATTGCCTTGATTTACTTTATCTTTAACTTTGCCATTTCTAGCCTGTCTCATAAGCTAGCAAAACGTTGGCAACAAGCCGCAGAATAAAAAAGAAATGTGAACTCAAAACAAGGGTTCACATTTTTTGCTATAAATGAAAAAGAGTAACCCAACACTATGCAAACGTTTTACTTTTTGGTAAAATGACTTTAAAACCATAAAGCCAGGAGAAAAATCATGATCCACGAACTTTGCAAAGAATTCTCTCAACTGGAACAAGTAGAAGCTATTGCTCTTGGTGGTTCTCGTGCAGGACAAGCCTACGATCAAAACTCTGATTATGACGTTTATGTCTATCTCAACTCTCCTATTGATGAGGCGAATCGCCTAAAAATTTTGAGTAAATACTGCTCCTATATGGAAATTGGAAACCAGTTTTGGGAGTTAGAGGACGACTGTGTACTAAACAACGGTATCGAAATCGAGTTGATTTATCGTTCGCTGGAGTCGTTTGAACAGGAATTGAACTCAACTGTTTTTCAGCATCAAGCCCAAAACTCTTATACAACCTGTATGTGGCATAATCTACTCCACAGCAAGATTCTATACGATCCGAATGGACACTATGCTTCGCTCCAAAGAACTTACCAGATTCCCTATCCATAGGAACTCAAAAAGCATATCATTGAAAGGCAACTCCTTTTGCTAGACCAAGCCATGCCTGCCTTCTCTCACCAAATAGAAAAAGCTATCAAACGCCAAGATCTTCTCAGTATGAATCATCGTACGAGTGAGTTTTTTGCTTCCTACTTTGACTTGTTATTTGCGCTCAATGAGCAAACCCATCCTGGTGAAAAACGAATGTTGGAGTACGCAAAGACCAATTGTACACTCCTCCCTAAGCAATTTGAAGAAACTATTCGCAAGTATTTCCAACTACTCTACCAACCACAACAAGGAGAACAAGCGGTCGTAACCTTACAAACCATTCTGAACCAACTAAAGGCCATTTTGCCATAGACCAAAAAGAAAATGTGAACCTCTGTTGCTGTTCACATTTTTATTTGTCGTTGACTGTAAAATTCTAGTCTACTCATATTCAGTTGCCTATTTTTGACTCTCTCTGAAAATCTGCAACTAGGTTAGAAATTGTTCAATTGATTGACGAGCAATCATGAAGCCGTTCCAAAAACCGCACTCACAATCACTTACCCTGCTCTTTCATTACTAGTGACAATTTTTCCCTTAGGGTTACTACAAGATTTTTTAGAGATTCTAACAAGAATTACAATATGAATTTTACATATTACCATAGAACACCTCTATAGGAGAAAATCAGAGCTAAAATCAACAAAACATAGAGGGCGATAAAAAGCCATCTCATCTTCACACATAGAGCAATATATTCTCTGATAAAGGCCGATGGGATATAGTAGGCGGCTGTACGGCAACCAAGGCCATCTCCCTTCATCCCAATACGGCGAGCATAGGTACTGGTACGAAAAACATGGTAATCATTGGTCACAAAGAGAAAACGTGGACTGGTCACCAGCTTCTCTCCCATTTCTTTTGAGAAGAGAAGATTCTCATAGGTCGTCGTTGAGTCTTCCTCTAGGAGAATCGCTTCTCTCGGAATATCTGTCTCTTCCAACAAATAATTACAAATCGCCTGAGCTTCGGATATCTTTTCATCTCCACCTTGACCACCACTCGCGATGATTTTAACATTGGGATTAAGAGACTGGCGATAGGCTTCTACTGCCTTATCAATGCGACTCTTTAGTAAGGGAGTCACTTTTTCTCCATTCAACAAACCTGCTCCGTGAATGATGATAAAATCATAATATTTTTTCTTAGGAATAAAAAGATACAGGATAGAATAAAGCAGAAATCCTGCAAAGGCAAAACCAAAAATCAAATACGAATAAATCAAAAAGAAAAAGATAATATTCACTAGATGATTGGTGTAAAATAAGCCCTTGGTATCGCTCACTCGAATCGCCATGATCACAAAAAAGAATAGAATCACACAACCTAATCCTAGAGACAAATAATTTGCCTTGGATTTTCCTTCTTTTTTCAATAACACGAATCCATTATAAATAAGGAAAAAACCACTTAGAAAAACTAAAAGAGGCAGCAGGAGAAAAATCCCTGCAAAGAAAACCATGTGCACTTCTTTCTGCCCAGCTTCGTAAAAAAGATTGGCAATGGACATATAAGAAAAGAGCAGAGACAAAAGCAAGAGAGCTGGATTCCAGAGACTGCGATTGTCCCTTAAAAACGAAACGAGAAAAAGTAGGACAAAAAATCCTGTGATAAAGTACATAGTCTCCTCCTTTAATGTCTACATTGTACCATAATTATGGCAATAGAAAAAGAGGAGCCTAGCCCTCTTATTTTGCTATTCTTGCTTCTGCATCTGCCACAACCTGAGCCAGACTCATCTGACGAAGTTGATTTTCCATAGCTACTTGGATATCCAGCAATTTCTGATCCAAGACCTTATGAATATTAGCCCCTACTGGACAGTTAGGATTGGGATTGTCATGGAAACTAAAGAGTTTACCAGATTTTCCTAGACATTCGACAGCCTGATACACATCAAAAAGGCTAATATCTTGGAGGTCCTTTATAATCTCGGTACCGCCCGTCCCACGCGCAACTGAAATCAATCCTGCTTTTTTGAGTTGCGACAAAGTCTTACGGATAATGACTGGATTAACTCCAACGCTAGCTGCGAGAAAATCACTGGTCACCTTGCTTTCCCGGCCCTTTATAGCAATGATAATTAGCATATGGGTCGCAATGGTAAATCGACTTGAAATTTGCATTTTGTTCCCCTTTCACCTGAGATTCTCATCATCTCTCTTCTCATACTCATTATACCCCTTTTTGATGTCATGTCAATCATTACTACTATCTAACCATTCATACAACTCAATATCATGCCCCTGTTTTTGAGCAATCTCATACAGAAGTTCCTGGTTATGAGTGTGGTGAATCCCATTTACCAAACTTTCATAATAGACCTGGAAATAGGGGAGATTTAAATCTTTAGCCAACTGCAATTCAGCTTCTACATCATAATCCACTCGACGAAAATCAACATCAGCCAAACCTGCTTCATCAAACTCTAAGATCATATACTGGGCCCGCAGGTCCTTACGCAACTTCGCATCTAGAAAGAAGGGTTGTCCAATGGACCCTGGATTAAGAATCAACTGTCCATCACTTCCATAACGAAGCAACTGTTGGTGGATATGACCATAAACTGCGATGGAGGCGTGTGGATTCGTCACTAATCTATCAAAATCTTCTTGTTTTCCCGTATGGATTAATTCTCTACCCCAGTTTTTATCAGGGAGATGGTGAGTGATTCCTACCGTCAGATCACCAAACTGACGATGAACTTGCATGGGTTGATTGTGGAGGTCTTCGATTTCTTCAGGGCTGATTTCTTCTAATATATACTGACATTGACGTAGGAGGTAGCGATGACTAGCTTTTGTTAAATCTAGCTTACGATGCAAGCCTCTCCAGAGACTATTCTCCCAATTACCAAGAACTCTTACAGTAATAGGCAAAGCCGCTAAAAGATTCAATATCCTTCCACGTCCTGTTCCTGGCATAAGAATATCCCCCAAAAGCCAGTACTCATCTACATTTGCCTTTTTAGCATCAGTCAGTACAGCTTCCAGGGCTGTCGTATTCCCATGTATGTCTGAAAGAACTGCTATTTTGGTCATTCTTTCTCCTCTTTTCCTCTTACTTCTTTTGTTAGTATTATAGCAGAAAACACTCAAAAAGAGCACTATCGATACTCACTGGATTAACTTGTAAAGGCTTCCAATACGTGCTATAATATAAATAGAGAGTTCCCCTTCATTTAGGATTATGTGGTCTTCAACATCTCTCAATTTTTGTAGATTGGAGGACTATTGCCATGCGGAAATATCTTAAGTATATTCCATACTACTTTGTCATTTTCATCTTTTACTGGCCCCTCTATGAGTTGCTTTTACTGCTGATATCTGATTCTTATACGCTGAAGGGACTTTACATTTATAACATTCTCCTCTTTTCTCCCCTAGTAACCTTTATCGTATCGCTACTTTATAGCTATCGATTTCATTTCTCACTTTGGTGGCTACTCGGTATTGGTCTGGTCTTTTGCTTTACCATCATCACCTTTGGTGAGTTCATCCTGCTTTACTTCCTAGCCTATGAACTCTTTGCCCTACTTGGATTGACTGCTGGCATGGGGATCAAGCATGTCTTCCAAAGAGAGAAAAACAAAAAAATTATACAAAAACCTTGAAAATTCTCGCAATCATGCTATAATAATGCATAGAGACAAGTCACTTAGTCCCTTTCTACTAGAGAGTGCGTGGTTGCTGGAAACGCATAGAAAGCCTAAACTGATACTACTCTACTGATTTTTATGCAAACATAAAACGGTGGCTACGTTAAAGCCAATCTGAGGTGTCCCTCTTTTTGAGGAACATAAATGAAGGTGGAACCACGTTGCGACGTCCTTTTAGGATGTCGCTTTTTGATTTGTCAGAAGGAGGAAGAACGATGCTTTATATGATTGGCGGATCGCCTTGTAGTGGAAAGTCAACAATTGTCTCTCTTCTTGCAAGGCAGTATCAACTACTTCATATCAAATTGGATGATTTAGTAGACGAGATGGTGAGTCAAGCAAGTGCAGACTCACAGCCAATTTGCCTTCTTAGGCAGGATAGAAATCCGGAACAAATCTGGATGAGACATCCAGAAGAGATGGCAGATGAAGAATGGCGCTTTTATCAAGTAAGATTTTTCCTTATGTAAAATCTTACTTGATAAAAAATCAAAACAGACCTATCTTGGTGGAGGGAGCAGGACTTTTGCCTCACTTGGTAAAGAAGCTTGAATGTCCAGCGTCTTCCTATCTATGCTTGACTCCGACAGCTGATTTTCAAAAAAAGCATTATAGACAGAGAGAATGGGTTCCTTATGTCTTAGAGGGTACAACCAACCCTGAGCAAGCTTTTGAAAACTGGATGCAACGAGACATTCTTTTTGCTCAAATGGTTCGTAAGGAAGCGATGAAATTAGGTTATTCTAGTCTCGTAACAGATGGTAGTCAACCAGAAAATCAGACTGCGGAAGAAGTTGCTCGGCTCTTAAAATTGTCCAACAAAAATAGAATAAATATTTAAGGAGAAAACCATGATTAAGATTACTTTCCCAGATGGCGCTGTTCGTGAATTCGAATCTGGCGTCACAACTTTTGAAATTGCCCAATCTATCAGCAATTCCCTAGCTAAAAAAGCTCTCGCTGGTAAATTTAACGGCAAACTCATCGACACGACTCGTGCTATCACTGAAGATGGGAGCATCGAAATCGTGACACCTGATCACGAAGATGCCCTTCCAATCTTGCGCCACTCAGCGGCTCACTTGTTCGCCCAAGCAGCTCGTCGCCTTTTCCCAGACATTCATTTGGGTGTCGGTCCAGCTATCGAAGACGGCTTCTACTACGATACAGACAATACTGCTGGTCAAATCTCTAACGAGGACCTTCCTCGTATCGAAGAAGAAATGAAGAAAATCGTCAAAGAAAACTTCCCGTCAATCCGTGAAGAAGTAACTAAAGACGAGGCCCGTGAAATCTTCAAGAACGACCCTTACAAATTAGAATTGATTGAAGAACACTCAGAAGACGAAGGTGGTTTGACTATCTACCGTCAGGGCGAATACGTAGACCTCTGCCGTGGTCCTCACGTCCCATCAACAGGTCGTATCCAAATCTTCCACCTGCTCAACGTAGCTGGTGCCTACTGGCGTGGAAATAGCGACAACGCGATGATGCAACGAATCTACGGTACAGCTTGGTTTGACAAAAAAGACTTGAAGAACTACCTTCAAATGCGTGAAGAAGCCAAGGAACGTGACCACCGTAAACTCGGTAAAGAGCTTGACCTCTTCATGATTTCACAAGAAGTCGGACAAGGTTTACCATTCTGGTTACCAAACGGAGCGACCATCCGTCGTGAATTGGAACGCTACATTGTCGACAAGGAAATCGCTGCAGGCTACCAACACGTCTACACTCCACCAATTGCCTCAGTGGAACTCTATAAAACTTCTGGTCACTGGGATCACTACCGTGAAGATATGTTCCCAACTATGGACATGGGAGACGGTGAAGAGTTTGTCCTCCGCCCAATGAACTGTCCTCACCATATCGAAGTTTATAAACACCATGTACACTCATACCGTGAATTACCAATCCGTATCGCTGAGATTGGCATGATGCACCGATATGAAAAATCTGGCGCCCTTACTGGCCTTCAACGTGTACGTGAAATGTCCCTAAATGATGGTCATACTTTTGTAGCTCCAGAACAAATTGAGGAAGAATTCAAGAAAATTCTTCAATTGATTATCGACGTGTATGAAGACTTTAATTTGACAGATTACCGTTTCCGCTTGTCTTACCGTGATCCTGAAGATAAACACAAATACTTTGACAACGATGAGATGTGGGAAAATGCACAACGCATGTTGAAAGCAGCTATGGATGATATGGAACTGGACTACTTTGAAGCTGAAGGTGAAGCAGCCTTCTACGGACCAAAATTGGATATCCAGGTTAAAACTGCCCTCGGTAAAGAAGAAACCCTTTCTACTATCCAGCTTGACTTCTTGCTTCCAGAACGCTTCGACCTCAAATACATCGGAGCTGATGGTGAAGAGCACCGTCCAGTTATGATCCACCGTGGGGTTATCTCAACTATGGAACGCTTCACAGCTATCTTGATTGAAAACTACAAGGGTGCCTTCCCAACATGGCTGGCACCACACCAAGTAACCCTCATCCCAGTTTCCAACGAAAAACACGTGGACTACGCTTGGGAAGTTGCTAAGAAACTCCGTGACCGTGGTGTCCGTGCAGACGTAGATGAGCGCAATGAAAAAATGCAGTTCAAGATTCGTGCTTCACAAACTAGCAAGATTCCTTACCAATTGATCGTTGGTGATAAGGAAATGGAAGACGTAACTGTCAACGTTCGTCGCTATGGCCAAAAAGAAACACAAACTGTCCCAGTAGATGAGTTTGTAGCAGCAATCCTTGCTGATATCGCCAACAAATCTCGTGTTGAGAAATAAAATTCATTTGAGAACAATTGAGAGGCTGGGACAAAAGTCCTAACCTCTCAATTGTCTTTGGATCGTCGAGCAAGACGCAGTGGTTGAGTGGGCTCTACTACGCTGAATTCATCAGCTTTTACAGCCCTACTCAACTGTGCGGAGGTGGGACGACGAAATCGAATTCTGACGAATTACCGATTTCTGTCCCACTCTCTTCGTTTATATACTATTTAGGAGGATTCCTGATTTCTGCTTGATACCATTCAATTTTATTATCTAATTTTTTTAGTGACATTTGCCAATTTTTAATTTGTTCTTGAACAAAACTGCGGTGCTTATGCAACATTTCTAAGCGTTCTTTCAGGCTGCGATCACCCTGGTAGCGCAAGTCAGCATATCTCTGAATATCTTGCAAATGCATACCCGTATCTTTTAAACGCTGAATAAACTGAACCCAGGCAAGATCGTTCTCATTGTAGGAACGCTGACCGCTTTGATCTCTATCAACTTTAATCAATCCTCGTTTCTCATAATATCGGAGCGTATGCGTTGATAAATTTACTTTTTGGGCAAATAGACCGATTTTCATAAAAAAACTCCTTTAATTTCTTGACTTAGAGTATAGTCTAAGTTTTATAATGACATTGTAATCGTTTAAGGAGGTAAATGCAAATGAAAAACAAACGATTTGAACGTGGATTGGAAAGACTCAATCAGATTGATGGTGAGGGCGGTGAGAAGGTCATATCCTCTCTGAAAGAAATAGCTCCCGATTTAGGAGACTATATTGTAGAATTTGCTTTTGGCGATATCTATAGTCGTGAGGGACTGAATCTACAGGAGCGAGAAATCGTCACTCTTGCTAGTCTTTTGACACAGGGAGGTTGTGAAGCACAGCTGGAAGTACATATACAAGCAGCTTTAAATGTTGGCTTAACTCCCGAAAAGATTATAGAATGCTTTTTGCAGTGCATCCCTTATGTTGGATTTCCTAGAGTGCTAAATGCTGTTTTTTTAGCTGACAAACTCTTTAAGAAAGAATAATAAAGAGGTTCTAAGTGGAACTAACCTCAAATTGGTAGACAAATTATTTTGGTAAAGGATTTAGTTCTGTACTGAGTGGGACTAAGTCCTTTTCGTTTTATGCTGATTTATTGATTCTTTAGATTGTGCCTTTAGACATGGTCTTCATGAGTTAAATAGGGTCAATATCCTCATTCCTTGTCTGCCTCATTTTCTTTTACAATATCTTTTTGTGAATCTTTTTCAGAGAGTTTTTGATCGATATACTTGTTAATGGTTTCATAAAATTCCTTGGTCGTATCACTGTCTAATTTTGTCGAATTATGAACTTGATTGACCTTCAATTGAACAGATTGAATACCGTAAGAGGCTTGTTTTTGATGGAGCGCTTCTAATTCTTCGTCTGAAATCGGATCTCCAACAACCGTCAAGACCAATTCATTGTTCCTTGACTTGTAGACTTGATTAATGACCGTGTGATTGGCGAACTCTTTTCCTACAAACTGTTTGATTCCTTCTTTTCGCGCTTGATCTATCGTCAGAGTGACTGCTGAATAACTAGCTGGAAGAACCAATAATACAATCAAGGATGTCAAGCCAATTTTCATTTTAATGTTTAGCTCTTTAAATGAACTTAAGGGAGATTTTCTCATTAAAATTCTTGTTCCAACAATGTTGGCTAGCATGATAAAGACACAATTGATCAAGAAAAGATAGAGAGCTCCAAATAAAAATCGTACATTTCCATTAGCTAAACCATAGCCTGCAGTACAGATAGGTGGCATCAAAGCTGTTGCGATGGCTACTCCTGGCACGATATTGTTTGCTTCTTTTTTCCTTGACCCAATTACACCTGCTATCCCACCAGCAATAGCAATGAGAACATCCCAAATGGTTGGAGAGGTTCGTGCAATCAATTCGCTACTTTCATAAGATAAGGGAGAAATCCAGAAATACAGAGCCGAGACAAGCAAGCTAACCGATACCTGAGTAAATAAGACCTCTAGAGATTGCTTGATTAAACGCGTATCAAAAATAGCTAAACCAAATCCGAGTCCAACAATCGATGTCATAAGAGGGGAAATCAGCATGGCTCCAATAATGACAGCTGTTGAATTCATATTTAGGCCGATAGAGGCAATAAAAATCGCACACATCAAAATCACTGTATCTCTCAATCGAACATGAAGATCATCATATAATTTCTCACGGTATTCACGTGTTGAATAGTTTCCGGTCATTGGTTACTCCTTTTATTTCATATAATCTTGTTTCTGCTTGGATGATGGTAGAGAGACTTCTGTCCAATCTTACATATTTTTCTTCTCACCTGTTATTCTTTTGAAAATTATCCTTTAAATATCCGTCAGTCCATCCTTAGTATTATATCAAAAATTTTACAGTCTTTATCTGAAGAAATCTATCAATTGAACAGATAGAGAAAGTTATCGTCAACCTCATGGTATCATCGACTACTTCAATGACCTTGAGAACTAAACTAAGCATATGATAAGCAAAGGTCAATGGAGAAATGCAAAAATTACAGGAAGGAAGAAAACTGTCAAAATTTGCTTGTTAATGGTTTGCTTAATCTGCTTTTGATCTAGACCTACCTGTTCGTTTGTGGTCTTCATATCCCTCAGAGATTTGTTTATAGTAGATAAAATAATTTACTAGGCTACACGGTTAAAGATAGAAAAGCCCAGTTGTCTTATCCTGGGCTCTTATCTACTCTTCTCACTCAAGGACTAAGTTCACTTGAGCAAACTGAATCCGCACTATCGTTCCTTTTCCGACCTCAGACTCGATACGAATCTGGTGACCCAGTTCTTCAGAAATTTTCTTGGATAGGTAGAGGCCAAGTCCAGACGACTGCTGGGTCAAACGCCCATTGTAGCCTGAAAAACCACGTTCAAAGACTCGGAGTACATCACTGTTTTTAATCCCAATCCCCGTATCCTTGATACAGAGTTCCTGATCTTCCATATAGATCTCCAAACCACCTTGCTTGGTGTATTTGAGGCTGTTTGAGAGGATTTGTTCAATGACGACCAACAACCACTTCTTATCGGTCACGATGGTTTTGTCTAAGTCATGTAGATTGACCGTCAGTCCCTTTTGGATAAAGAAAAGAGCATACTTACGAACCACTTCCTTAACTAAGTCATCCACTTGAACCTTTTCAAATACCAAGTCATCGTGGAAGCTTTCCAAACGAAGATACTGCAACACCAGATTGGTATAGGAGTCAATCTTAAAAATTTCCTGTTCCAGTTGCTGCTTGACCTCACGATCAGATACTTCTGCTACCAAGAGACGGCTCGCTGCAATAGGAGTCTTTATCTGATGAACCCACAAGGTGTAGTAGTCAAGCAAATCCGTCAGTTTACTTTGGGCTTCTGACTTCTTTTGATACAATTCAGACTCACGCTCTTCGAGTTTTTCCGCTAGCACACATTCCAAAGGAGACTTTGGGTCTCTTTCAGCATAGAGTACTTCCTGCCGGTAAATCTGAGCTTCTGCAAAAATATCCCAAACCAAAAATAAAAGGGTTAAAAAGCTACTGAGGAGGAAAAAATAGAAGAAATAAAATCCTATACTAGCGAATAAAAACTGAAAGAGAAAAACAAGAAAACCCAATGAAAAAATATAGACAAAAAGACGACTGCGAGAACGCAGATAGGCCAGAAAAAATAGTTTCCAATCAAGCATGTTTCAGTCCGTACCCTATTCCCTTCTTGGTTTCGATAAATCCTGCCAAGCCTTGCTCCTCCAACTTTTTGCGCAAGCGAGCAACGTTGACAGACAGGGTATTGTCATCGATGAAAAAGTCGCTGTTCCAGAGTTCCCGCATCAGGTCATCACGCGCCACGATATTACCCGCATGTTCAAATAAAACGCGTAAAATCTGAAATTCATTCTTGGTCAAACTCAGGACTTCCCCCTGATAGTGCAGGTCCATAGACTTGGTATTGAGGATCACACCCGCATACTCCAGCAGACTTTCATCCCGTCCAAACTCATAGGAACGGCGCAACAATCCCTGAACCTTGGCAAGGAGCACCTGCTGGTCAAAAGGTTTGGTTATAAAATCATCCGCACCCATATTGATCGCCATGACAATATCCATCGCCTGATCTCTCGAAGACAGAAACATGATAGGTACCTGAGAAATCTTGCGAATCTCCTGGCACCAGTGGTAACCATTAAAAAGAGGCAAACCAATATCCATGAGGACCAAATGAGGTTCTGACTGAACAAAAAGGCTCAATACTTCCATAAAATCTTCTACCAAAACGACCTCAAACCCCCACTCAGAGAGTAGTTTACCAACTTGTTGCCGAATAACTTGGTCATCTTCTACTAGTAAAATCTTGTGCATGCGCTCCTCCTTTGCTCTTATTATAACAGATTTTCCCCATGGATAAAATGCAAACCTGTATTTAAACCAGCTCGCTAGCAATATAGCAAAATCTAGTAAGCCCACTGGCTAATTCTTGGTAAATGTGATAGGATAAACATAGAGAAAGGAGCTTTTATGGCCAATATTTTTGACTACCTCAATGATGTAGCATACGATTCCTTTTATGACCTCCCCGTGAATGAGTTAGATGTTCTTGCCTTGACTGAGTTGACCTATCTTGCTTTCGATGATGTAGTCACTCAAGAACCAAAGCGTCTCATAGATCTAGCACCTCAAATCCCTAGAGACACGACGATGTTGACCAATAAAAACCGTCTCCAGTTGTTGGATCAACTCTCTCAACACAAACGCTTTAAAAATTGCAAGCTCTCAAACTTTATCAATGATATTGATCCTGAATTGCAAAAACAGTTTGCGGCTATGACTTATCGTATCAGTCTCGATACCTATTTGCTTGTTTTTCGCGGGACGGATGACAGCATCATTGGTTGGAAAGAAGATTTCCATATGACCTATATGAAGGAAATCCCTGCTCAAAAACATGCCCTCCAGTATTTAGAGGACTTTTTTGCCCAACATCCCAATCAAAAGATCATCCTAGCAGGGCATTCAAAAGGGGGCAATCTAGCTGTCTATGCTGCCAGTCAACTTGATCCAAACTTGCAGAAAAACATTGTCGCTGTCTACACTTTTGATGCCCCTGGGCTTCACAAGGAACTAACCGAAACACCTGGCTATCAAAACATGATGGAAAGAACGAAAGTATTTATCCCACAAGGGTCTATCATCGGGATGATGCTGGAAATTCCGGATAAAAAAATCGTCGTTCGAAGCACCGCCTTAGGTGGCCTTGCCCAGCACGACACCTTTAGTTGGCAGATTGAAGACAAACACTTTGTCCAACTAGACGAGACCAATAGTGATAGTCAGCAAGTCGATACAACCTTCAAGGAATGGGTTGAAACAGTTCCTGACGAAGAACTGCAGCTCTACTTTGACCTCTTTTTTGGAATCATTCTCGATGCGGGCATCTCCTCTATCAACGATCTTTCTTCCTTCAATGCCATTGAACACATTCATCAACTCTTTGTACAAGCTCAATCCCTCACTCCCGAAGAAAGAGAAACCATGGGGCGCTTAACCCAACTCTTGATTGGCACCCGCTATCAAGCTTGGAAAAATCGTCAAAGCACGAAAAAGACTTTCTGATACCCTAAGTATTCTCTTCTATGCTATACTTAATTTAGTACATTCTTTGAGATTGGAGCCAGTATGAAAATCCATAAAACCGTGAATCCCGTTGCCTATGAAAACACTTATTACCTGGAAGGGGATCAACACCTAATTGTGGTTGACCCAGGTAGCCATTGGGAATCTATTCGCAAGACTATTGAGAAAATCAACAAACCAGTCTGCGCGATTCTCCTGACCCATACCCACTACGACCATATTATGAGTCTGGACTTGGTTCGCGAGACTTTTGGAAATCCTCCAGTTTATGTAGCAGAGAGTGAAGCTAGCTGGCTTTATACACCTGTAGATAATCTCTCTGGTCTCCCTCGTCACGACGATATGGCAGATGTGGTCGCAAAACCAGCAGAACACACCTTTGCCTTTCATGAAGAATACCAGCTTAAGGAATTTCGTTTTACAGTTCTACCAACCCCAGGGCACTCTATCGGCGGCGTTTCTATCGTCTTTCCTGATGCTCATCTAGTCTTGACCGGAGATGCTCTATTCCGAGAAACCATCGGACGGACAGACCTTCCTACAGGTAGTACGGAACAACTTCTCCATAGCATTCAGACGCAACTCTTCACTCTTCCTAACTACGATGTCTATCCCGGGCATGGTCCAGCTACGACTATCGCTCACGAAAAGACCTTTAATCCCTTTTTCTAGCAAGCAAAAAACCAAGGATAATTTCCTTGGTTTTTGTGTAGCTTCTATTTCTATGTCAATATTTGCTCAGAAGAATCAATATTGACTAGAAAAGCAATTCAAAACTAATTAGCCGGATTCAATTCTTTCCAACCAATGTTAGACAAATCAAGCTTTTCAGAAGAAATATCTAAAACTTGCTCTGCTTTTTCGTTGCCACCGATTTGAATAGTTGCTTCTTTAATCTTCTGCACTCCGTTTTTATCGAACGAATATAGAGACAGGTTCATTTCTGGACGAGTTGACTGCCAGTCTGCATAAGAGACTTGACCGTTTTCATAAATATCAAATCCTGAGCGAAAACCACCTGCAGAAGCTATATATGCTGTGTGAAGTAAGCTAGGTTTTTGATTTTCCAAATAATAAATGGCTGAAACAAATTTTTCATCGCCAATAAGCAACTCGTCTTGACCATCCTTATTCAAATCAACCATTGCGTATTTCCAATCGGGTGCATTTTGATAATCCATTCGAGAGAAAACCAGGCTATATTCTTCTGAAGTAATCTTATCTTGTTTATTCTCCTTGTATAAATCTTCTCTATTACCTTTTTTTAAAAGGTCTGTAAAGTGATTATAGCGTTCAATCACTTCTTTATATAAATCTTGTCCAGTTTCTTTCTTATTTTCAGCAGTTGATTGTGATGCCTTGGTTGACGATTCACTAGTATTCTCAGCCTTTGCTTCTGTTGATACACTAGTCTTATCGTCTTTGGAGACAGATGATAGTGCGGATGAAGGTTCTGTATTGTTCCTATTTTTATCGAGACTACAAGATGCTAGAACTGAAATCGAAAGAATAGCTGATAGCATTATTAAAAATTTCTTCATGTTTACCTCGATAGCATTGCATTTTCAGATTGATAAACTTCAAAAATGAACCATTAATTCCAAGATGATACTTGGTTAGGGACTTACTTTACCAAATAATCACACGGTCCTCTGGTGAACGCCACATGCCGTCGCCTTCTTTGACATCATAAGTTGTAAAGAAGTCATCGAAGTTTGGTACTTGAACATTGACACGGAGTTTGGCAGGCGCGTGCACGTCGACACTGGCCATGAGTTTCATCAACTCCGGACGGCCTTTCATACGCCAGATACGAGCAAAGTTGTGGAAGAATTCTTCAGCAGAGAAGTCTGGCTCTCTCTTAGCAGCTTCAAGGGCTGCGGCGATCCCACCAAGGTCGGCAACGTTTTCGGATACGGTTAGTTTTCCGTTGATTCTTGCACCGTAAGATTCTTGGTCATCAAATTGATCGATAACCTTCTGAGTCTTTTCTTTGAAGGCAGCATAGTCATTCTCAGTCCACCAGTCTTTGAGACTACCATTTTCATCAAAGGAAGCACCATTTGTATCAAAGGCATGAGAAATCTCATGGGCAATAACCGCTCCAATACCACCGTAGTTGGCAGAAGACGACTGATGCAAGTCATAGAATGGAGCCTGTAAAATAGCAGCTGGGAAGACAATCAAGTTCTTCTGAGGATTGTAGTAGGCATTAACCATGTGTGCTGGCATGCCCCACTCCTTGTAGTCAACTGGCTGGTTCCACTTGCTCCAGCTGTGCTTGATTTCCACACGCGCAAAGGCTAGGGCATTCTCAAAGAGACTGGCAGTTTCGTCCACTACCTTGTCCTTGTAGCGGGCTGGCAATTCCTCTGGATAACCGATATAAGGCTTGATGACATTGAGTTTGACAATAGCCTTATCACGCGTTTCAGGAGTGAGCCAGTCATTCTTAGCCAAACGTTCCTTATAAACATCGATCATAGTCGCCACTTTTTTCTCTACGTCTGCCTTAGCTTCTGGGGAGAATTTTTCATGCGCATACCAGAGACCAAGGGCTTGCTTAAAGGGACCTTGGGCCAAGTGATAGGCTGCCTTGATCTTGTCCTGAGCTTCTGGAACACCTGAAAGGGCACGTCCATAGGCACCTGATAGGACACGAATCTCGTCTGTGAGATAGCTGGTTGAAAGATTGACCACAGCCAAAATCAAGGTTGCCTTAAGCAAAGGCCACGCTTCTTCACTATAAAATTGGTCTGCTGCTTGCCAGAAACGTTCCTCATCTACGATAACCTTATCTGGAGTTTGTCCAAGAACTGCTTGGAAGAAATCATCCAAAGGTAGGGCAGGGGCAAATTTCTTGAAATCTTCATAAGCGTATGGATGGTAGAGTTTGGCATATTCTGAACTTTCTTCGTTTGAAAGAACCACTGCTGCGATACGACGGTCCAATTCCAATCTCTTCTCTAGTAAGTCTTCGATTTCCTCATCTGAAAAATCATAGGCTTTGAGAAGATTTGCGCTACTTTCCTTCCAAAGCGTCAAGAGCTCCTCACGTTGAGGATGGTCTTCAGCATAGTAGGTTGTATCTGGCAAGATAGTTCCTGGTGCACTTGCCCAGAGAACATTGGTTCTGGCATCCATAAAGTCTGGTGATACTCCAAATGGAAGGAAGTTTGGTTTACCTGCTAGTTCAAACTCTGCCAGTTTGCTGGTAAAATCTGCAAAGCTCTCCAAATCTTGGTATTCCTTGAGCAGAGGAAGGACAGGCTTGATTCCATCTGCATCCCTCTTATCAAAATCACGTACCATACGATGGTACTTAACAAAATTTGCGAGGATAGCGTCCTCTGGAACATCTTCGCCTTCCAACCACTTGTCCGTAGTTGCCAGCATTAACTCTTCAATTTCCTCATCAAGGTCAATAAAGCCACCTGTTCGAGATTTATCAGCTGGAATAACAGCTGTTTTTTCCCATTCTCCATTGATTGCATCATAAAAATCGTCTTGATAACGTGTCATCTTGTTCTCGCTTTCATTTTTTCACTTATTCTTAGCTTAGCAAAAAACACTTGGGAATGCAATTAAAAATGGTCTCTCTTTTTTCTTCATTTTTCAGTTATTATTTTAAATTTTTTAAAAATTAACTTGACTTAATTTTTTTTTTAATGTATATTAAAAGACAGGAGGAAAATAACTGTATGATACGTATCGAAAACCTCAGTGTCTCCTACAAAGAAACGTTGGCACTAAAGGATATTTCACTAGTGCTCCACGGACCAACTATTACCGGAATTATTGGTCCAAACGGTGCTGGAAAATCAACTTTATTAAAAAGTATGTTGGGAATTATCCCACACGAAGGTCAGGCCTTTCTCGATGACAAAGAAGTCAAGAAATCTTTACATCGAGTTGCCTATGTCGAGCAAAAAATCCATATCGACTACAATTTCCCTATCAAGGTCAAGGAATGTGTCTCACTGGGACTCTATCCATCTATCCCGCTCTTCCACACTTTAAAGGCCAGCCACTGGAAAAAAGTGGCGGATGCACTTGAAATCGTTGGACTCTCAGACTATGCTGATCGCCAAATCAGTCAGCTCTCTGGAGGACAATTCCAACGTGTTTTGATTGCCCGCTGCTTAGTGCAGGAAGCTGACTACATCTTTTTAGATGAGCCTTTTGTCGGGATTGACTCGATCAGTGAAGAGATTATCATGAATACACTGAGAGACCTTAAAAAAGCTGGTAAAACAGTTCTCATCGTCCATCATGACCTCAGCAAAGTCCCTCATTATTTCGACCAAGTTATGCTTCTCAATCGAGAATTGGTTGCTATTGGTTCAACTGAAGAAACCTTTACCGAAGTCAATCTCAAAAAAGCTTATGGTAGTAAGCTCTTCTTTAATGGAGGTGACCTATGATAGTAGAATTTATCGATGGATTGCAACATTTCCATTTCCTACAAAATGCCCTGATAACAGCTATAGTCATCGGGGTGGTTGCTGGAGCCGTGGGATGTTTTATCATCTTACGTGGAATGTCTCTCATGGGGGATGCCATCTCTCACGCAGTTTTGCCCGGCGTAGCCCTTTCCTTTATCCTGGGAATTGATTTCTTTATTGGAGCGATCATCTTTGGCTTGATGGCTTCCATCATCATTACCTACATCAAGGGGAACTCTATCATCAAGAGTGACACTGCCATTGGTATTACCTTTTCATCTTTCTTAGCCTTAGGTGTCATCTTGATTAGTGTTGCCAAGAGTTCGACAGACCTCTTCCATATCCTTTTTGGGAATATCCTCGCTGTCCAAGATACGGACATGTGGATCACCATTGGTGTGGGGGCATTGATTCTCTTGATTATCGGGATTTTCTTTAAACAACTATTGATTACATCCTTTGACGAGCTTTTGGCTAAAGCCATGGGAATGCCTGTTAATTTCTATCACTATCTACTCATGGTGCTCTTGACCCTTGTGTCAGTCACTGCCATGCAAAGTGTTGGAACGATTCTTATCGTGGCCATGTTGATCACCCCAGCTGCGACGGCTTACCTTTATGCTAATAGCCTAAAGAGCATGATTTTTCTTTCATCAACCCTAGGGGCAACCGCTTCTGTTTTGGGACTCTTTATCGGCTATAGCTTCAACCTCGCAGCAGGATCCAGCATCGTGCTCACATCTGCCAGCTTCTTCTTAATCAGTTTCTTTATCTCTCCAAAGCAACGATACTTGAAACTGAAAAACAAAAAAATCATTAAATAACGGGGAAACCCTTCTGGAGGAATCTAATGAAAAAATTAGGTACATTGCTTGTACTCTTTCTTTCCGTCATTGCTCTTGTAGCATGTGCTAGTGGGAAAAAAGATACAGCATCTACAAACCAAAAACTAAAGGTTGTAGCGACTAACTCTATCATTGCTGATATTACTAAAAATATCGCTGGTGACAAGATTGATCTTCATAGTATCGTTCCTGTTGGTCAAGACCCACACGAGTACGAACCACTTCCTGAAGACGTAAAGAAAACTTCTGAGGCTGACCTCATTTTCTATAACGGTATCAACCTTGAAACAGGTGGCAATGCTTGGTTTACCAAATTGGTCGAAAATGCCAAGAAAACTGAAAACAAAGACTACTATGCAGTTAGTGACGGCGTAGATATCATCTACCTTGAAGGTCAAAACGAGAAAGGCAAAGAAGACCCACACGCTTGGCTCAACCTTGAAAATGGGATAATTTATGCTAAAAATATCGCTAAACAGTTGATTGCAAAAGACCCTAGCAACAAGGAATTCTACGAAAAAAATCTCAAAGACTATACTGAAAAGCTAGACAAACTGGACAAGGAAGCTAAAGAGAAATTTAACAATATCCCTGCTGAGAAAAAACTCATTGTAACCAGCGAAGGATGCTTCAAATACTTCTCTAAAGCTTACGAAGTTCCAAGTGCCTACATCTGGGAAATCAACACAGAAGAAGAAGGAACACCTGAACAAATCAAGACCTTGGTTGAAAAACTTCGCCAAACAAAAGTTCCATCACTCTTTGTTGAATCAAGTGTCGATGACCGTCCAATGAAGACTGTTTCACAAGACACAAATATCCCAATTTACGCACAAATCTTTACTGACTCAATCGCTGAAGAAGGCAAAGAAGGCGACAGCTACTACAGCATGATGAAATACAACCTTGACAAGATTGCTGAAGGTTTGTCTAAGTAATCCATTAAAAAAACGTCGTTCTCACGTGAATGGACGTTTTTTTGTCCCTTAATTTCCAGTCAAATCATTGGAAAAATCTGACAATTCTCGGTAAAATAAAAGAAAAAAGAATGGAGTAGTTTCATGACCACTTTTCTAGGAAACCCTGTAACCTTTACAGGTAAACAACTGCAAGTCGGAGACAAGGCACTTGACTTTTCTCTTACGACAACCGATCTCTCTAAAAAAACGCTAGATGACTTTGATGGAAAGAAAAAAGTCTTGAGTGTTGTCCCTTCTATCGATACTGGTGTCTGCTCAACGCAAACACGTCGATTCAACCAAGAACTTGCCAACCTTGACAACACCGTCGTTCTTACTGTTTCTATGGACCTACCATTTGCCCAAGGACGCTGGTGTGGGGCTGAAGGCCTTGACAATGCCATCATGCTCTCAGACTACTTTGACCATTCTTTCGGACGCGATTATGCCCTTTTGATCAACGAATGGCATCTCCTTGCACGTGCCGTCTTTGTTCTCGATACTGACAATGTCATCCGTTACGTAGAATACGTTGACAACATCAACACGGAACCAGACTTTGAAGCTGCCATTGCTGCAGTGAAAGAACTGGACTAAAATCAAAGCCATTAGGGCAGAAGGCTAGAGAAATCTAGCTTTTTTTGATATACTAGATGGAGAGAAAAGACAAGAGGAAACGAATGACGCCAAATAAAGAAGACTATCTAAAATGTATTTATGAAATCGGTACGGAGATGCAGAAAATCACCAATAAAGAAATTGCTGCCCGTATGCAGGTCTCTCCACCTGCTGTAACAGAGATGATCAAACGCATGAAAAGTGAAAACCTCATCCTCAAGGACAAGGAGAACGGCTATCTATTGACAGATATTGGCCTCAAACTGGTCTCTGAGCTCTATCGTAAACACCGGTTGATTGAAGTCTTTCTAGTCCACCATCTTGACTATACCAGCGATCAAATCCACGAGGAAGCTGAAGTTCTAGAGCACACTGTATCCGACCTCTTCGTAGAGAGACTGGATAAACTGCTGGGTTTCCCTAAAACCTGTCCCCACGGAGGAACCATCCCAGCCAAGGGAGAGCTCTTGGTTGAAATCAACAACTTACCACTGGCAGACGTCCAAGAAGCTGGAACCTATCTCCTGACTCGGGTTCACGATAGTTTTGACTTGCTTAAATACTTAGAAAAGTATGAGATTCATATCGGTGACCAACTCCAAGTCAAGCAGTTTGATAGCTTTTCCAATAGCTTTACTCTGGTCAACAAAGACGAAGACCTCCAAGTTAGTATGGATATCGCCAAACAACTCTATGTCGAAAAAATCAACTAATTTCTCAAGTACCCCAACCACCCCTGAAAATTTTATTTTCAGGGTTTTATTTCTATCATTTGATTTTGCTTTCATTTAGTTGTAGAATATTTGTTAAAAAAAAGAAAGATAGTTTAACATATGAAAAAATCACTAAAAATTTTTGCGACATCCAAATGGTTTGACCTTTTCGGGGTTGCTTTGGTCGTTGGGATTGCGATTGCATCTGGTTACCTCAACTCACGTCTCGACAAATTTGTAGACTGGGGACCATGGACTGCACTTGTTCCCTTTGGATTGATTTCCGTAACCAACGTTGGGATTTCCATGTTGTCCACTCGTTTCACGGGAAAATTAAGCAAATGGGGAAATTACTTTGGCATTGTCAATACGATTTTGTCTGGTACCATTGATTATATCCTTGGAAATAAGGCGGCCATTATCACCTATCCTGTTACCTTTCTCATCTATACCTTTGCTATTAAGAAATGGGAAGCTTCGAAAGAAGGTAGACCCAACCAAATGAGCCAAAAACAGGTAAAATTGGCAGCCATCATCATTTCAATCATCGCCTTCCTCTTTGCCTTTGTGACCAACTATATCGGCTATGGAGGAAAGATGAATCTCCTTGCCTACGTGACAACTATTGCCTTTGCACTGTCCCTCATTGCCAATGCTTTAAACGCATTAAAACTGACAACTCAGTGGGGATTTTGGTTGATTTACAATTTTGTGCAGCTGACAAAGGCTGGCATTCAAGGCAACTTCGCTAATATCGGTAAATACATCTTTTATATCCTCAATGCAATCGGAGCTTTATTTGTCTGGAATGACAAAGAAGATAGATAACAGAAGGAAACTCAAATAAAGAAAGCAAGACGACTTAATAGAATCTTCCTTCTACTATTTATTATCATTTTATACTCTTCGAAAATCTCTTCAAACCACGTCAGCTTCGCCTTGCCGTAGATATATGTAACTGACTTCGTCAGTCTTATCTACAACCTCAAAGCAGTGCTTTGAGCAACCTGTGGCTAGCTTCCTAGTTCGCTTTTTGATTTTCATTGAGTATTAGTTGTAACTCTCATTCGTTTGGTGTAGAATGAAGCTAGATAAAAGAGGGAGGTTTTCCTATGAAAAAGCTCTTTAGACTACACTTCGCAGCCATTGCAGTCAGCGATTTGCTACTATTTGTATTTTTTACAACTAGACCCGAGATATCTTTGGACTGCCTCTTGCTCTCTGGTTTTATTTTCCTCCTTGCTCAAGGACTCCTGCTATTTCGCTTGTTCAACCGACTCAAACATCATTTCGTTGAGATTTATCCTCAAATCAATAAAAAGATTCGCTTCTACTATTTAGGGGTTCTCTCCATTGATTTTCTATTTTTTGTCCTTTTAGCCTTCACTAGTTCTCAGCGATTTTCCTCTCTTATGCCAATCGTCACTTCTTGGCATTCTACTTTTTATTATCTGACGGCTAGCCACCTAAGAGAAAACTATCCAGACTTTTACGACAAACACATTGCCTTCTGGGAGTATCTCTAAACAAAAACCAAGCCAGCTGGGCTTGGTTTTCTTATCTATTTTTAGTATCAAGGATAATGGTGACTGGTCCATCATTAACCAGCTCCACCTGCATATCCGCTCCAAAGATACCTGTCTGAACGGGCACTTCTTGAGCTAATTTTTGATTGAAAGCGTCATAGAAGTCTGATGCCATATCCGGCTTGGCTGCACCTATAAAAGCTGGACGATTGCCTTTCTTGGTATCCGCAAAGAGGGTAAACTGAGAAATCGAAAGGATTTCCCCCTCAATATCCTTAACAGACAGATTCATCTTGCCTTCTACATCTGAAAAAATCCGCATATTGACAAGTTTTCTCACAGCATAGTCCAAATCTTCCTTTTGGTCCTCTGGGCCAACACCGACCAGTAATAAGAGCCCCTGATTGATTTTTCCCTGAACCTGACCTTCGATACTCACTTGGGCTTTTTTAACCCGTTGGATAATGATTTTCATAATAGCCTTTCTAGTAACTGAGGGGAGAATTAGCCATTGGTCCGTTTGACAGAGTAGACCTCTGGCACACTCTTAATCTTATCCACGACTGTAGTCAGTGTAGAGAGGTTGGAAATCCCAAAGGAGACATGGATATTGGCAAATTTCATATCCTTAGTTGGTTGAGCATTAACGGTTGAGATATTCTTAGTTGTGTTAGAGAGAACTTGTAAAACATCGTTCAAAAGCCCTGTACGGTTGAGTCCGTAGATATCGATGTGCGCAGTGTATTCCTTGCTTGAGAATTGATCTTCCCATTCCACATCAAGGAGACGTTGCTCGTAGTTTTCTTGGGCACGGAGATTCATACAGTCCACACGGTGAATAGCTACACCACGACCCTTGGTAATGTAGCCAACAATGTCGTCACCTGGCACTGGATTACAACACTTAGCAATCCGTACTAGGAGACCTGAGGCTCCTTCAATGACCACACCACCCTCATGCTTGACCTTGAGGGTTTCTTTATTTTCAACCTTAACTTCGCCACCTTTGACAAGCTCTTCTGCTTCCGCCTTGGCCTTGGCACGTTCTTCCTCACGGCGTTCCTTTTCTGTCAAACGGTTAAAGACGGTAATCGCACCGATTTCTCCAAAACCAATAGCAGCATAGAGAGCTTCCTCTGTCTTGTAGCTGGTCTTTTGAAGGACCTCGTCCATGTGACGCTTGTCCATGAATTTATTGGCCACATAACCGTTTTCTTGGAACTGGGCCATCAGCATCTCACGGCCCTTGTTAACGGATAATTCCTTGTCTTGATTTTTAAAGAACTGGCGAATCTTGTTGCGCGCCTTGCTGGTCTTGACCATGTTGAGCCAGTCACGACTCGGACCAAACGAGTTAGGGTTAGTGATAATTTCAACCTGATCCCCTGTCTTGAGCTTGGTTGTCAGCGGAACCATACGACCATTGACCTTGGCACCGGTCGCTTTTTCACCGACTTTGGTATGGATTTCATAGGCAAAGTCAATCGGTCCTGAATCTTTTGGAAGGGAGCGAACTGCACCATCTGGGGTAAAAACGTAAATCTCCTCCGCCAGATAGTTTTCTTTAACAGAGTCCACAAATTCCTTGGCATCATCAGCCTGGTCTTGGAGCTCCATCATCTCCTTGATCCAGTTCATCCCAATAGCAGATTCCTTGCTGTTGACCTGCCCTTTAATGCCTTTCTTATAGGCCCAGTGAGCTGCTACCCCGTACTCAGCCACTTCGTGCATTTCCTTGGTCCGAATCTGGAATTCAATCGGTCCTTTTGGTCCATAGACGGTCGTATGGATAGACTGGTAACCGTTGGCCTTACGATTAGCGATATAGTCTTTGAAGCGGCCTGGCATAGGTTTCCAAAGTTCATGCACATAACCCAACATGGCGTAAACATCACTCTGGGTATCTAAGATACAGCGAATGGCAATCAGGTCATAAATCTCCTCAAAGCGTTTTTTCTTATCCTGCATCTTGCGATAGATAGAATAGATATGCTTAGGACGACCATAGATTTTCCCTTTGAGATTGCGTTCGGTAGCATAGTCCTCCAACTTGGTTACGACTTCATCGACCAAAGCCTCACGTTCTCTGCGTTTCTCCTTCATCATGTGAGTAATCTTGTAAAACTCAGTTGGATTGAGGTAACGGAAAGATAAATCTTCCAACTCCCACTTGACACTGGAAATCCCTAGACGATGAGCTAGTGGTGCGTAAATTTCCATGGTTTCTCTGGAGATACGTTCTTGCTTGTCCTTTCGCAGGTGTTTGAGAGTCCGCATATTGTGCAAACGGTCCGATAATTTAACCAAGATAACACGGATATCTTCAGACATGGCCATGAGCATCTTGCGGTGATTTTCAGCCAATTGTTCCTCAAGTGATTTGTACTCAACCTTACCAAGCTTGGTCACCCCATCAACGATAATTCGAACATCATGACCAAATTCCCGCTCCAGATCATCTAGTGTAGCATCTGTGTCTTCAACAACGTCATGCAAAAAACCACAGGCGACGGTTACGGCATCCAGCTTGAGCTTAGCCAGAATTCCTGCCACCTGAATGGGATGGATAATATAGGGCTCACCTGATTTCCGAAACTGCCCACTATGACAATCTACCGCATAAATCAATGCTTTTTGTACAAAAGCAACGTCTTCCTTTGTTAAATATTCTCTCGTTAAAGCGACTACCTGATCGCCCGTCAAATTCACTTCTTTCGGCATCTATACTCTCCAATTCTTCTACCATTTTATCACTTTTTTAAGGATATGAAAACTAGAAAAAACCGTTTTTATACCAATAACAAGCATTTAAAAGAAAAACACTGCCAGATTTCTCTAGCAGTGTTTTGACATTTCATTTGCTTAGTAGACTGTTTTTTCAGTTTCTACGTCGAAGAAGTGTGCTTTGTTCAAGTCAAATCCAAGTTCAACTGTTGCACCTGTTTGCAAGTAGTCACGAGCATCCACTTTAGCAACAAATTCGTCTTTACCAACTTGACAGTAAAGATGAGATTCTGAACCAAGCAATTCTGATACAGAGATAGTAGCTTTGACAACTGATTCTGGGAATGTTTCAAGGAAAGCAGGTTCTGCATTCACGTCTTCTGGACGAATACCGAAGATCAATTCTTTTCCTTCGTAGCCTTTTTCACGAAGAACTTTCAAAGCACCTTCTGGAACTTTCAAGCGGAAACCGTCAGAAACAATTTCATTGCCTTCTAATTTCACATTGATGAAGTTCATAGCTGGGCTTCCGATAAATCCTGCTACGAACTTGTTAACTGGGTTTTTGTAAACTTCTTGAGGAGTACCGATTTGTTCTACACGTCCGATAGTACCTGTACCAGCAGGGTTTTTAGTTGCTGACATGATAACGATACGGTCAGCAAGTGTCATCGCTTCTGTTTGGTCGTGGGTTACGTAGATAGTTGTAGCTCCGATACGACGGTGAATCTTCGCAATTTCAGCACGCATAGATACACGAAGTTTGGCATCCAAGTTTGACAAAGGTTCGTCCATCAAGAACACTTTTGCATCACGGACGATGGCACGACCCATGGCAACACGTTGACGTTGACCACCTGAGAGGTCAGCAGGTTTACGATCCAAGAATTCTTTCAAACCAAGGATTGCTGCTGCTTCTTGTACACGTTTGTCGATGTCTTCCTTGCTGTATTTACGCAATTTCAAACCGAAAGCCATGTTGTCATATACAGTCATGTGTGGGTAAAGAGCGTAGTTTTGGAATACCATGGCGATGTCACGGTCTTTTGGAGCTACGTCGTTGACAACCACGCCATCGATAGATGCAGTACCTTCTGTGATGTCTTCAAGACCAGCAATCATACGAAGAGTCGTTGATTTACCACATCCTGAAGGACCTACGAAAACGATAAATTCTTTGTCTTTGATGTCCAAGTTGAAGTCTTCAACTGAGTAGTGTTCGCTGTTTGGATATTTTTTGTAAATGTTTTTAAGATTTAATTCTACCATCGAGGTGAACTCCTTTTGTCTTTTGATAGTTTTATTATAGATGAAAACGCTTTACTTTTCTATGGCAAGGTGACCAAAAAAACAAAAAAGTTCTGTGCAACTTGCACAAAACTTTAGAGAATATCTGGTAAAATCAACTGATAACAAAGGGTGAGATCCGTCAACTCCTTCAACTGAAGCCCTGTCAATTCTTCCCATCTATCAATCTTGTATTGGAGAGAGTTGCGGTGCAGATAGAGTTGCTGGGCTGTTTTAGTTAGGACAGCACTATTTTCCCAAAGGGAGAGAATGATTTCCTGAATCTGGTCCTGATCCAAAATCATCTGGTGCAAGCATTCTTTAATGACTCTCAGGTCCACTAGTCTTTCTCCCATACTCCAAAGATAGAGCTGTGAAAAGGTATGAACACCTTGATGCCCCTGACGCCACCATGTCTTAAACAAATCTCGCTCTGCTTTGATTAAGTCTGATAGGGCTTGATGGCCTGTCTGAGACCAAACCTGCCCCAACATGATAGACAGACGAAGACCAAAGTCATACTCTACCGCTTCAATCGTATCAGATAAGATTGAACGTACAGAAGTGTACTTATCTTGTTGCAGCACGAAAACATAATCCTGAGCTCCAACCTGCAGCACCGTCTGACAGTTGGGAAAAAGAGTCCGCATCATATCCAGCCAAGAGGCCAGATTTTCCTGTTGATAATAAGACAGATGGCAATAAACCAGTTGAATCTTTTTGAAAGCTTGCGGTGCCTGCCCCTTTCCCTCAATCAGATAGGGATACCAAGGATTGAGCGAATGAGCCTGCTCCTGCTGGGTCAAAAGGGCAACCAGCTGCTTTTCACGCTCGCTGAGCCCAGCTTCCTCTAGTAAAATCCACTGCTGAGAGGCTAAAGGAAGAGTAAGATAGCCTAGTCTCTCAATCGGCTGATCTGAAATCTGAGCTTCAGGAAACCAGTCTTGTAATTCCTTTGCAATCATATTCTAGCCCTCCACTTTTTGGATGCACCAAGCAATTAAGGTTTCTAGCCGCTCCAGGTTTTCAGTCAAATGGAGATAGCCCATCACTGCTTCAAAACCTGTAGACATGCGGTAGGTCACCACATCTGCATTTTTAGCCTTTGTATGACTATTGGTATTGCGACCTCGTTTATAGATTTCTTCTTCCTTTTCCGTAAGGACTTGCTCCTCCAACATGAGGGCAATCAGACGAGCCTGAGCCTTGGCTGAGACATACTTGGTCGCCTCTTGGTGAAGTTTATTGGGCTTGGTCATGCCTTTGAGGATGAGGTGGCGGCGAATATACATGGAATAAACCGCATCCCCCTCAAAAGCCAGCGCAATCCCATTAATGAGATTGACATCAATCACGTGTCCACCTCACTCCATCCTTGGTGTCAAGGAGCTTAATTCCTTGAGCAGCCAATTGGTCACGGATTTGGTCTGCTGTTGCAAAGTCACGATTCGCACGCGCCTCTTGACGTTTTTGGATTAAGGCTTCAATTTCTGCATCCAAAACTTCCTCGACAAAGACAATACCAAAGACCTCCAACATATCCTCAAGAGCTTGCTTAACACTTGCATCATAGTTGCCGGAGTTGATCCACTTAGCCATTTCAAAGACAACTGTGATGCCATTGGCAGAGTTAAAGTCCTCATCCATAGCTGCTACAAACTTGTCTTTAAAAGCTTGCAAGTCTTGGGCGTCCACAGTTCCTGTAAATGGTTGCTCGTAAGTGTTTTTCAGATATTTGAGATTGGTCTCTGCATCACGCACTGCCTTTTCAGTAAAGTTGATTGGTTTACGGTAATGCTGAGTCGCAAAGAAGAAACGCAACACTTGGCCATCGATAGTCTTCAATGCATCATGCACAGTGATAAAGTTGCCCAAGGACTTGGACATCTTGACATTGTCGATATTGACAAAGCCGTTGTGCATCCAGTAGTTGGCAAAAGTCTTGCCTGTTTTGGCTTCTGACTGGGCAATTTCATTGGTATGATGAGGAAACTCCAGATCGGCTCCCCCACCGTGAATATCAATGGTATCGCCCAAAATCTCTGTTGACATGACCGAACACTCGATATGCCAGCCCGGACGACCAGGTCCCCAAGGACTGTCCCAAGAAATCTCGCCTGGTTTTGCAGCTTTCCAAAGAGCAAAGTCTACAGGATTTTCCTTGCGAGCTGTTTCTTCATCGGTACGACCTGAAGCACCCAGCTCCAAATCTTCCAAGGTTTTGTTAGCCAATTTGGCGTAATTGTGGGATTTTTCCACTCGGAAGTAAACATCTCCTTGACTCTCGTAAGCATAACCTTTTTCAATCAAGTCTTCCACAAAACGAATGATGTCCGCCATAAACTCTACTACACGCGGATGGCGAGTCGCAGGTTTCACGCCCAAAGCTGTCACATCCTCACGAAAGGCAGCGATGTACTTGTCCGCAACCTCCAGAGGTGTGATACCTTCTTCCTTGGCACGGTTGATAATCTTATCGTCTACATCTGTAAAGTTGGAAATATAGGCAACTTCGTAGCCACGGTATTCGAAATAACGACGAATGGTATCAAAAGCCACTGTTGAACGGGCATTCCCCACGTGGATATAGTTGTACACGGTTGGCCCACAGACATACATCTTGACCTTGCCGTCCTCGATAGGGAGAAATTCTCGCAAATCACGAGACATGGTGTCATAGATTTTAATCACTCACTGTCTCCTTTCTGTTTCTTGTTTATCGTAAAGAGTCATTTTAATCCAACTCTCTAGCAATTACTAAGGCTATCTCAAAGAAAGTCATAGCATCTGCTTTTCTTTCTTCATGTCTTGCATCCCACTCATGATTGTGATGGTCAACATAATCAGCCGTATAAAAAAATTGATAGACTTTTGCTTGTCGAAATTGCGTCCAAGCCATGATTGCAGAAGCTTCCATATCCACAACAGTCGCACCTGCTGCTAATCTACGTTTGACCTTATCGGCTGTTTCACGATAGAAAGCATCTGTGGTCCAAGCCTTTGTTCGAATGTGCTCAATGCAAGATTTGTTCAAAGCTTCTTCCATGGTTAAAAGCAAAGTTTCGTCATAAGCTATCTCATCACTTGCAGGAGCGTAATGGTAACTTGTACCTTCATCACGTAGAGCTGAACTTGGTAGAATAATCTTATCTGCCTGAATAGACTGATCTAGAACTCCGCAAGAACCCAAAACAATAAAGTTCTTAAATCCTCTTGCTTTGAGTTCTTCTAAGAGTCCAACAACCATCGGGGCTCCAATCGTAGCTATAGCAACTGCTACCTTACTCCCATCTTTTTCATAGATATACCATGGAAGTCTGCCATTTAGATTGGTTAGATAGCCACCTTCGTAAACATCTTCAAACTGCTTTACTCGTTCAACGATTTCTCCATTAAAAGATAAAATAATTGTGTCACAGATTTCTCCACCACCACGAATACTTCGATCAGTTGGTTCGATAACAGCAGGTACATTTTCGAATTCTTCTAATAGCATTTTTCTACTCTTTCTCATTCAAATAAACTACCTGTGTCTGTTTGACAAAGCCGATTTTTTCATACAAGCGCTTGGCACCTACGTTGCAGTCCTCTACTGCAATCTGAAATTCCTTATCATTTTGCTCAATCAGTTGGTTGACAAGGGATTTTGCTAAGTAACTTCCATAGCCTTTGCCACGTTCAAGTTCTGATATTGCTAAACCGTAGAAGTAATTCGTATTAGTCGATAAATCTACCGTGCAAGTCCCAATAACCTGACCGTTTTTTAATAAAATATATAGGCGACTTTCTGGATCTTTCAGAGCTTCAGCGACATATCTATCCTCAACTTCTCTAGATTCAGGTTCCTCTGAAAATGCCTGAAATTTTAACTGACTAATTTGATCTTGATACGAACTATCTGCTAACAAAACTTCAAGATTGGAAATCTTTTCTAACGGATAAGGTCTTCTATCCTTACCTAACCAGGTTTCTGTCTCTTCATCCTCGACCAATCCCCAGTTGCTGACAAAATCAGGATGACGCTCTAGAAAAATACGTTCTGTCTGAAAAGTAACTGAACGAATAGGGAAAGAAGCCGTTTCTTTCTCAAAACTCGTAAACAAAGCACGCGCAATTCCCTGACGGCGATGATTTGGATGAACCAGTATCGTCACTTCCACATCTTGGTCATCAGCATAGACAGTTAATAGACCAACAAGTTCGCCTTTTTCATAATAAAGGAAAAAGGCGGGCATGTTTGGGTCAAAATTAAGCATGTTAGAAAGATAGGGATCACGATAAGTTCCATCATAGGCTTGGCAACAGTTAATTAGTTTTTTCGCCTCAGATAACTCCTCTTGGCTTAACTTATTTCTTGCTTGAATCATATAGGTATCCTCTACAACCCCGACGATCTGTGACTGGCTTCTCTAGCCTGCTCTAGTTTATTGACGTAGTACTCCCGTTTTTCTTCGACTTCGTGGATCGTTGGTTCATCCTTCTGTCCATGAACGCGAACAATCTTAGCTGGAATACCGACAACTGTCACATCGCTCGGAACATCTGCCACGACTACTGCAGCAGCACCGACTTTGGCATTTTCGCCGATTTCTACCGGTCCGATGACTTGGGCATGGGCTGATATGAGAGCCCCTTTTCGGACAGTCGGATGGCGTTTACCAACATCCTTCCCTGTTCCACCAAGAGTCACTCCGTGATAGAGAAGAACACCTTTTTCAACAATCGCCGTCTCTCCAATCACCAGACCTGAACCATGGTCGATAAAAACACCTGAGTCAATCTGGGCACCCGGATGAATCTCGATTTGAGTCCAAAAGCGCCAAAACTGACTGTGCATCCGAGCCAGGAGTTTGAAGCCATGCTTCCATAGAAAATGCGAGAGACGGTGGGCCGCTAAGGCCTTGACACCTGGATAAGTCAGCAAAACTTCCAAACTGTTGCGTGCCGCTGGATCATTTTCTTTTACAATATCAATGGTTTCGCGCCACCATCCCATACATTTCTCCTTTTCTTATTCTGAATCTTTTGGTGTTTCTGTAACTTCTTTCTTCGGTTTGTGATCCTTGTGATGACGTGGACGGTGAGGTCGCTCAGACTTTTCGCCTTTTTCATCATGCTCAGGTTTTGGCGGACGAGGAAGAAGGACCTTCATAGAGGCATCGATACGGCCTTTTTCATCAATCTTGATAACCTTAACATCGACTTCATCACCGATAGCTACCAAATCCTCGACACGGTTGGTACGTGTCCAAGCCATTTCAGAAATGTGCACAAGTGCATCTGTCTTATCAAAGAGGTTGACAAAGGCTCCAAATTTCTCGATACGAACAACCTTAGCATGGTAAACTTCATCCACTTTGGCTTCACGAACCAAACCAGCGATGATTTCTTTGGTACGGTTAATGGCATCTTGGTCGCTAGAGTAGATGGACACATTACCTTCTTCGTCGATATCAATCTTAACACCTGTTTCAGCGATGATCTTGTCAATGGTTTCTCCACCCTTACCGATGACAATCTTGATCTTGTCGGCATCGATCTTGATGGTATCAATTTTCGGAGCAGTTGGAGCCAATTCTGGACGAACTTCTGGAATGGTTGCTTCAATCACATCAAGGATTTCAAAACGAGCTTTCTTGGCTTGGGCAAGGGCTTCCGTCAAGATTTCTGCAGTAATCCCTTGGATCTTGATATCCATTTGAAGGGCTGTAATCCCGTCACGAGTACCGGCAACCTTGAAGTCCATGTCTCCAAAGTGGTCTTCCAAACCTTGGATATCTGTCAATACTGTATAGTTATTTCCATCTGAGATAAGTCCCATAGCAATACCAGCTACTGGCGCCTTGATTGGCACACCACCAGCCATAAGGGCAAGAGTTCCCGCACAGATAGAGGCTTGAGAAGATGAACCGTTTGATTCTAAGACCTCAGCTACCAAGCGGATCGCGTATGGAAATTCTTCCAAACTTGGCAAGACTTGAGCAAGGGCACGCTCACCAAGAGCACCGTGACCAATTTCACGACGACCAGGCGCTCCGTAACGACCAGTTTCCCCTACAGAGTATTGTGGGAAGTTATAGTGGTGCATAAAGCGTTTCTTGTACTCTGGGTCCAAACCATCGATGATTTGAGTTTCTCCCATTGGAGCTAAGGTCAAGACTGAAAGAGCCTGAGTTTGTCCACGAGTAAAGAGACCGGAACCATGCACACGAGGAAGGTAGTCCACTTGTGCATCTAAAGGACGGATTTCATCGACCTTACGACCGTCAGGACGAACCTTGTCTTCTGTGATCAAACGGCGCACTTCAGCATGTTCCATTTGTTCCAAGATTTCAGCCACATCACGCATGATACGGTCAAATTCTTCGTGGTCTGCATATTTTTCTTCATAAACTGCGGTTACTTGGTCTTTAACTGCTTGAGTTGCAGCTTCACGAGCCAATTTTTCTTCTACTTGAACCGCTTTTTGGAGGTCGCTGTTATAGGCTGCGATGATTTCAGCTTGCAAGTCAGCATCCACGTGAAGCAATTCCACTTCTGCTTTTTCCTTACCAACTGCCGCAACGATTTCTTCTTGGAAGGCAATCAATTCTTTAACAGCTTCGTGCCCTTTGAGAAGGGCTTCCAACATGATTTCTTCTGACAATTCTTTGGCACCAGACTCAACCATGTTAATAGCGTGCTTGGTACCAGCTACTGTCAATTCAAGAAGAGATTGCTCTGCTTGTTCTTGAGTAGGGTTGATGATGATTTGGCCATCTACATAACCCACTTGTACCCCAGCAATAGGTCCGTCAAATGGAATATCGGAGATAGAAAGTGCCAAGGATGAACCAAACATAGCTGCCATCGGTGCAGATGCATTTTCATCATAAGAAAGGACGGTATTGATGACTTGCACTTCGTTACGGAAACCTTCCGCAAACATAGGACGGATTGGACGGTCAATCAAACGCGCTGTCAAAGTCGCATCTGTTGAAGGACGTCCTTCACGTTTCATAAAGCCACCAGGAAACTTCCCAGCCGCATACATTTTTTCTTCGTAGTTAACTTGAAGTGGGAAGAAATCCCCAGTTGCCATTTTCTTAGACATGACAGCAGCAGTCAAGACAGTTGACTCACCGTAACGCACAACAACAGCGCCATTTGCTTGCTTAGCAACCTGACCAGTCTCTACGATTAACTCACGACCCGCAAAAGTCGTTTGAAACACTTGTTTTGTCATTTTAATCCCCTTTGGATTGATGAAATTATACGCCTTGCCTACAAAGATCAAGATACCAAGGACGTCAAAAGCAAAGTAAAAATAGGAAACTGACGAAGTCTTCGATGAAGACAAGACAGTTTATCTTTTTTACACAGCTTTTCGGCCAGGTTCAATTATCAAGATACTAAGCCGTTAAGCAACTCAAAGGAAAATAGGAAATCGAACGACGGAGCGACTGCTCCTAGGCAGATTTATCTTTTTCCACAGAGCTGTAGGCATGTTCAATTATCAAGATATAAATCATTAGAACGGTTTGATGCTAAAGCATCTAATCCTTTCACGCTAATCGCTATCAGACGATTAACTAAATGCTTTGCTAACTCTCTCGTCATATTATCGATTTGACTCGCTCGTGTCGCTATACCTTGCAGTTTGAATGCATTGTATTATTTTATACCCTCATCTTTGTATCAAGTACGTACAGAGTCTATTTTATCATATTTTTCTTAAAAAGTACGGGCTTTTCTATTAAAAAGGAACCATTCCTCTCACCTGAGAAGAATGGTTTGCTTTTTATTATCCTAAAGACTGATGATTAAACAAGGCATGGGTTGCTTGGTGGATGTATTTTGCTGTTTCAGCATTGTTCATGGTGTAGAGATGCACACCAGCAACATCCTGAGTGACTAAGTCCACAATCTGATCCACGGCATAGGCAAGTCCTGCTGCTCTAAGCGACTCAGGGTCATGCTCATACTTGTCTAAAATAGCCTTGAATTTTCGTGGAAGATGGATATTCTCACACGTTTTCAAGAGACAAAGCGCTTGATTTCGGTTAAGAATGGGCATGATACCCGCATGAATAGGAACATCAATCCCTGCCAAGGTACACTTGTCTTGGAAATCATAGAAACGCTCATTGTCAAAGAAAAGTTGCGTTACGAGACTTGAACAGCCTGCATCCACTTTCTTCTTGAGATTTTGGATATCCGAGATCTGGTTCGGCGAGTCAGGGTGTCCCTCTGGGTAGCAAGCTCCGACAATATCAAAGTGAGGTGCTTGTTCCTTGATGAACTCAATCAAGTCTGTTGCGTAGCGGAAATCCTTTTGCGGTACCACATCAGGGATGATATCCCCACGCAAGGCTAAGATTTTCTGTACCCCAACCTTGTCCAAGTCCGCAATGGTTTCAGCAACCTTTTCCTTGGTCAGATAGATAGCTGGTAAGTGGGCAATGGTTGGAATCGCCAAATCATTCTGGATAAAGTCAGCCAAACGAACCGTCGTTTCCTTGATATTAAATTTATTATTACTAGCCGTCACACTGATAAAGTGTGGCGCTAGCTCCTGCATATCTTGAAGAGCGGAAATAATCTTATCATTACCCACAGCTGGGTTTGGAGGGAACACTTCAAATGAAAGTGACGGAGTTTGGCGTGACATAGTCATTATCCTTTTCTTTTTGATTTCATGACTGCTGAGCCAGCTAGGCCAAGCAGTTCCTTGATCAGTCAGGGCCAAGAGAGAAATCTTATCTTACAATTTCTCACGCGCAGCTTTTGCTGCTTCGACAAGGCGGATCAAGCTTTCTTTTGTTTCTGGAATACCACGTGTTTTCAAACCACAGTCAGGGTTGATCCAAACTTTCTTGCTTGGAACTTTGGCAAGAATAGCATCGATTGTGTGGTCGATTTCGCCTTCATTTGGCACACGAGGTGAGTGGATATCGTAAACCCCAGGTCCCACTTCTGTTTGGAAGTTTTTCGCTTTGAGTTCGTCCAAGATTTCAAGGTTTGAACGGCTTGCCTCAAATGAAATAACGTCCGCATCCATGTTGTCGATAGCTGGGATGATATCTGTAAATTCTGAGTAACACATGTGAGTGTGGATTTGAGTATCTGGCGCTACTGTAGAGTGTACCAGGCGGAAGGCTGGAATAGCCCAGTCAAGGTAGTCTTCGTACCAGTCGCTACGACGGAGTGGCAATTTCTCACGAAGAGCAGCTTCGTCGATTTGGATGATTTTCACACCTGCAGCTTCAAGGTCAAGAACTTCATCCTTGATAGCAAGGGCGATTTGAAGAGTTGAATCCTTGATAGAAATGTCTTCACGTGGGAATGACCAGTTAAGGATGGTAACAGGTCCAGTCAACATACCTTTGACAGGCTTGTCTGTACGGCTTTGTGCGTAGCTAGACCATTTGACAGTGATTGGGTTGAGACGAGTTACATCACCCCAGATGATTGGTGGTTTCACCCCACGCATACCGTATGATTGTACCCAACCATTCTTAGAGAAGAGGTAACCTGACAAGTTTTGACCGAAGTACTCAACCATGTCGTTACGCTCAAACTCACCGTGTACAAGCACGTCAAATCCAACTTCTTCTTGCCATTTGATCCATTCGTCGATAGTTTCAGCAAGGAAGGCGTCGTACTCTTCTTGTGACAATTCACCCTTACGGAAGGCCAAACGTTTGGCACGAACTTCCTTAGTTTGAGGGAATGAACCGATGGTTGTTGTTGGAAGTGCTGGAAGTTTGAAAGCTTCTTCTTGGATAGCTTCACGTTCTGCAAAGGCTGGCAAACGAGTGTAGTCAGCATCTGTCAAACCAGCGATACGCGCACGAAGTTCTGCATTTTCACCCACACGCTCAGTCGCAAAGAGTTCTTTGTTAGCTGCAAGAGCTTCTGCACCTTGACCGTTGCGGATAGCATCCAAGTCACGGATTTCATCCAATTTTTCAACTGCAAAGGCAAAGTGGTTCAAGATAGCTGGTTCAAATTCTTCATTAGCAGTTGTAAATGGCACATGAAGAAGTGAGCATGAGCTTGTCAATACGATGTTTTCAGCTGGGATTTGCTCAAGAACAGCCAAGCTCTTTTCATAGTTGTTACGCCAAATGTTCTTACCATTGACAATACCTGCATAGAGAGTCTTGTCAGCTGGGAAGCCACCTTTAACAAGTTCAAGAGTTTTCTTACCTTCAACGAAGTCAAGACCGATCGCATCTACTGGCAATTTCACAAGGTCAGCATAAACGTCACGAACGTCTCCGAAGTAAGTTTGAAGCAAGACTTCAAGACCTTTCTTGTCAGCCAAGAGTTTGTTGTAGAGGTTCAAGAAGAGAGCTTTTTCTTCAGCTGTCAAGTCTTTGACAAGGGCCGCTTCGTCGAGTTGGATGCGAGTCGCACCAAGTTCAGCCAATTTAGCAAAAACTTCTTGGTAAGCAGCTACTAAGCTGTCTACGAAGTCTTCTGCTTTCACGCCTTCTTCAAAGTCTGACAATTGAAGGAAAGTGAATGGACCTACAAGAACAGGACGAGTGTTGAGACCAAGTTCTTTGGCTTCTTGAAACTCATCAAAGATCTTGTGACCAGCCAATTTTACTTGAGTGTCTTTTTCAAATTTAGGCACGATGTAGTGGTAGTTGGTGTTGAACCATTTCTTCATCGGAAGGGCACGCACGTCCCCTTTTTCTCCTTGGTAACCACGACCCAAAGCAAAGTAACGCTCAAGGTCAGACAAGTCCAAGTTTTGAACGGATGCAGGTACCACGTTGAAAAGGAAAGCTGCATCGAGGAAGTTGTCATAGTGAGAAAAGTCATTTGATGGGATTTCAGTGATGCCTTTTTCTTTGACAATGTTCCAGTGTTTTGCGCGCAATTCTTTTGCCGCTGCCAAGAGTTCTTCTTCTGAGATTTCTTTTCTAAAGTATTTTTCAGTTGTAAATTTCAATTCGCGGAATTCGCCCAAACGAGGGAAACCGATGATCGTAGTTGACATGATGTGTCCTCCAAAATTTGTTGTTGAAACTATCTTAACAGAAAAGAAACTGTCTGTATAATTGTAAATAATTAGGCTTTGATATAGTTTGAAACTATATCACTCTTTTAGACAACAGAAAAAGACTTGAGACCAGTGTCTCAAATCCTTTGTATAGCTTGTTTTATGGCTGTATTTTAGTTGGAATGCTCAAACGAGCTATTGGCGATTCTCATCAGTGACTATGGCTTGTTATTAGAAAAGACTATAGGTCAGTTTAATCAACTTTTTTCCTGTTCAAGTGGGACGACTGCTAGTGTCTTTCCTAAACTGGCTAAAACTTTTAAGACTGTATCCAACTGAGGACTGGTCTTGCCTGTCTCCATCCTAGCTATGACAGGCTGGCTCACTCCACTAAGTTCTTCTAGCTTTTTCTGACTGATTCCTTGCTCATGTCTAGCCTCAATCAACTCACTCATGATAGCCACTCGCATATCACTTTCAAGGATTTCCTCCTTGGTAAAGAGTTCTGACCGAACATCCTTCCAATTACTTCCAATAGCACTATTCTTCATCACTTAACCCTCTTTCTTTTATCTCCTTCAGTTCACGCTTGGCTTTATCAATTTCTTTCCTAGGAGTTTTCTGAGTCTTTTTGACAAAATGATGTAAGAGAACAAAACTCCCATCAAGCCACGCTACAAATAAAATCCTATCCCTCAGAGGTCTTAGTTCCCAAATCTCATCTTCCAAATGTTTGATATAAGGTTCACCAGCTCTAGTCCCATGCTGACTAAGCAACTCGATATAGTCGTTTAGTTTATTGAGTTTGATGCGACTATCCTTACTCTTCTTTCTAGCCAATTCTCTCATATAATCTAAGACTGGCTCATTTCCATTTTTGTCCTTATAGAAGTAAATTGTATGCACCAAGCAACCTCTTTCTAATTCAATTATAACTTAAAAGTTATTAAAAGTAAATCCTAATACTCATAAAAAGAAGACCTTAGAATCATTCTAAAGGTCTCATTTTTATTATTCGAAAAAATTACGAGAAGAGTTATAATGTGGAGCCAATCCTGACTCTGACTTCAGCTCAATGCCTTTCTCTCGGAGATTATCTAAGCACTCCTCATAGTATCCTGTATCATGCTCACTATAGATGGGACTGGTCAGCTTCTCCTCGAGTAAGTCTTGATAAGGAGGGCAGGTCTTCCCACGGTAGTTCTTGTCCAACCATTCTGGACTGACATTGTAGCCTCGGTTAGCCATTTCCTTCATAATCAAGTCATGGTAGGCATAGAGACGATAGGGCGAATGGGTAAAGACATAGTCAACCGTCGCATGCTTTCTCCCCCAGCCATTGCCACGCAATGCGCAACACTCTCGATGTTGCCCCAAAAGCTGCGGACGGGGAAGTTGTGAAATCAAATCCTCATGCCAAAGTCTCATGGGAGCCTCCTTTCAGTAAAGTCGAATGTTGCAAGTAGGTATTTGGATAGCGATCAAGCAAGTCTCGAGTCTTAGCAATCAAGTCTTCCTTAGAAGCCTGAGCAAAGCGGTAGCGATCCAGCAAGAGCATGTAGTCTTTGCGCTCAGCATCAGTCGCTTTCTTTTTAAAATAGCCCCAAATATGCTGAAAGGCATTGCAAACCTGACCCCTATGTTCTGGGATTTGACAGGCACGGTCGATCAGTTCCTGAACATGACTTACCTCCACCACTTCATTCTTCAAGTATTGGCGAATCTCATTGTAAATATTGCTAGAATGACTCAAAACGAGGTATTTGTTTCTAGCCCAGAGTTGTTGGCACTGGGATTTTTGGTTAGTTTGTTCCATGTTTCTCCTTACTTTCTATCAGTTTCCAGGAAATATGGAAACAAAGTTGTATCTTAATTTTTTAAGGAAATGTATTTTCTTTCTATTTTATCATATTTTCACTGCTAAAAATTAACTTTGGTATAACGGTTAAAAATAAGCAATGAATTAGAAAAAATCCCAAATTTTAAAATCCTAATTCCTACGTCTATGTTCTCCATCTATTTCTTCTACAAATTTAAATCCTTTTAATTCCAGTTGCTCAAGTTTCGGACGAATCTTTCTAATAACATCCTCCCTATAATCTTCAAATTCATGAGGAGGTTCAAAAGCGTATTTTTCTATCCAAAGAGTATAGGTCATATTTTCTGGAATTTTATCAAAGTCAAAATAATTTCCACTGTAGAAAGAATCTCTTGGAATTTCCAAAATGATAAAAATTCCTTATCTCCAAAACAATCTATCGCATTTCATATACTGCTATCCCATGACTTAATTTGCCCAAATTTATTAACTACACTGAGATAAGTCAATAGGAAGATTTCTTCTCCTACCTACAGTTCTCGTGCAAGTTTTATAGGTTCTATCTCTTAAAAACTTATAAATTGCTAAGTTCAACAAACTAGGATTTGTCGATTTTACAGTAGTTACAATATCTTTATAGCCATTTATTTATATATTTCCTTATTAAATCATTTACTTCATCAGGATTATCTTGATTTGAATTATGAGCGGCATTTTTAATAATATGTAGTGGGTATCCTTCCCTTTTGTGCCACTCTCTTGTATACTGCGACACTTTACCAACCTTATCGTTCTCCCCAAGTAAAAGTATTACAGGACATTTCAAATTTATTTCATGATTTTCAGGAATAAATGCTGCTTCACCTATCCACATCAAATGGCATAGTTCCCTTTTACTATAGATTGAGAGCATAAGTTTCATACTGTTCTGAGTATACTCAGAAACACCACAACCTTTTGCCATAAAATCTCTTAGCATTTTATCTGGGTATAGTTTACTTAGCCACTCAATCTGGTTTAACCAAAACATATCTGATTTGCTATAATAATTTCCAAAAGGAACGCTATCTATAGAAATAAAACCTATTGCTTGTTCTTGATGTCCTTCTATGTAATATTGAGCTATCATTCCTCCAAGTGATTGCCCAATAAATATTGCCGATTTAACATTCTCTGTTTTTAATATAATTTCCAGTTCTTGCGTCACTAATTTGTAATTAAACGTACTGTATGGTCTGGACTCTCCGTGACATGGGCAATCCCAAACAATAATATTGAAATCCTTTTTAAATTCATCTACTTGTTTATCATATAATCTATGATCAGCTGTCAATCCAGGAAGCATTACAATGCATGGTTTTTCGACATTTTCATTAGTCCAATAATACGTATTTCCTTGTTCCGATTCCACACTTTTTTTAATCATCCTATCTCTCCACAAATTCCAATTTATCTACACTGCTTTAATCTTCTCATTTATCAATTCAATAAATACTATCACAATCACTCCATTAAATAAATATATTATCTTTTCTATTTTATCATATTCCTAGAAAAACCACTTGAACTAGGGAGGACGAGTGGGAGCGAAATTTAACACGAGAAAAGGGTACAAGCATGAAGAATATTACTAAAAGGAGAACATACTAACCAATTATCCTTTAAAACTCATAGATTGCCTACCAGTATTCCCTATCTATTTTCTCCTCAAATGTAAATCCTTTAGCTTCCAATTGCTCAAGTTGCGGCTGAATCTTTTCAATGACAGACCTATTCTTTTTCATTTTATCTTGATTTTCACCCATCATAAGAAAATATTTTTTGTTTCTAGGAACAACATCAAAACAGTAATAACCCAATCCATTTGAAAGAATTCCTTGAAATTCCCAAAATACTAAGAACTCTCTGCCTCCAAACTGCTCCATGGCATCCCAAATACTTCTATTCCAACTTTCAAATTCATTAAATTTTTCAATTGAACTAAGATAGGTCAAGAGAAAGAAATCTTTTCGTCTTAGCTTAGCGAAATTTTCATTATTAATTTCTAAGTTTGAATAGTGACGACCCAAATCATAGAAGGTCAGCACTCTATGTTTTTCCATAAAATAAAGTATCTCAGACGGATCCAAACCTTCTTTTCTCAGAATACTTTCCCAGAAATTCACAATTCTACCTATTATTTCCTCACTTAAAGGACTATTCCTCTCATATCGGGGAATTTCTTCATTTAACTTTTCTGCAACAATATAGTCCATTGCAGGGCTATTATAAGATTTAAGAGATTCCTGTATAGTCATACGTAGTAGTTTAGCTTTCTGATTTTCAGAAAAAGATTTATATTCACTTGAGAGATATTGATAAAAATCAGTCTTATGATTCCCCTCTCTTAGTTCTCTTGATAATTCCTGACTATCTGTCTCAAGTAATGTATCCATTTCCTCTTTTGTACGATTTAGAGATTCTTCATAAAGAAAATAGGCCGAGCCATTCATTTTATAGCTTGGTGGATATTGGTTAAGAGCTGATTGTTGAATGTCTGACAGTATTTCTTGTATGCTTCGTCCAAACTTGAACAGCCATGTAAAACTAATTTTTTCATCATCCTTGACTTTTATTTCTTCAGCCTTTAATAATTGTTTATATAATTCAGGATAAAAAAGGTAGGTATAGATAATCCAAAGTTGCTGTTCCTCCTGAACATGTCCTAATTTACCCCTTGAAAAGAATTCTTGATTGACATAGTCATTAAAATGATTTCTATCTCGCAAATTTCTATTTTCAAAGCTGAACCTTTTCCAAAAATCATCTGACAATCTCGTACTAAATTTCTTTCCTAGCAACTCAAAATAATCTTGCCAAATATTTGATGGGTGAAGAACAAATGGTAGTTCTATCCGTCTATCAATAATTTTAGAGAGGAAATTATTGTCGTTAAGATGCACTTTCTCAATATCTCCAACAAAAACAATTGGAATCTTGCCATTAAGCAAGCTAAAAATTTTATAACTCTCCTCTTGTTGTTTGTTAGACATTCGATCAAAATCATCAATAACTAATACTTTTCGAGATAATGATAGACATTTAGAAGTTAGTAAACAACTGTAAAAACCATCTGATTTGATTTTAAAAAATTGATAGATTGCTACTAATAAAACAATACTCCCAATAATTAATTTAACACAAAAAGATTCAAAAAAAGAACTTAAACCCAAATCAACTACATTAGTCATTAAGATAGAAACTGCGACACATAAAACTATGAAAATCCTTAAAAGGCTATATACCAACGGGTGTAATTTTGAAAAAACAATCTCAATCGTTGAGCGGTTATCGTTTAATCTCCAAAAGTCTATCGTAACTAATTTTTTATTAGTATTCTTACCAACTTCAACTAGAAATTCTGTTTTTCCAGAACCCCAGTTCCCATTTAAGAAATAAGTTTTATTTTCTTCAAGTAATTTAGCAACATTTTTAGCTGCTACTGAAGTATCAAAGTGCTTTAATGTAATAAATCTATCATCCATAGTATTTCTTTCTAAAAAACAAAATATTTCATAGCGCCTACTTTTATAAAAATTATACCACGAATCCACAAAAATCCCCTTAGAAATCCTTTTCTAAGGGGTTGTCCTTATCCAGCTACTTGTTCTATTTCTTCTACTTTAACTTTCTTCTCCTTCTTACTTGAACTAGTCAATCGTCTCTTACTGTCTCTAATTGTGTTTATATTTTAAGAGAATTTACTTATTTATCTCTTGTAAACTCCCCTACTCCAACCGGCTTTTAACCTTCTTCTTAATCAAGATACGGTCGTTTTTGTTAGAGAGAGCTTTGATACGAGCTTCGAGAAGGGTTTTCCTTCCTGCCTCTGTTCGTGTATAGACGAGGTGATAGCGTCCGATAGTCGGCGTCAGAAAGTCGAGGAATTTCTGTGCTTCTTCCTTGCGCTTGTCAAAAAGACTAGGCACGGCATAGTAAGGTGACTGACCTTGTCGGACTTTCTCTGCCTTCAAGAGATAACGCTGGTTGTCCACTGGAGCAAAGAACTCTCCCACAGTCTGCGCAAACAACTCCTTGTCCCTCATGCTTCCTCCCTTGAGATAGGCAAAGACCATGTAGTTTTCCTTGTCCTCCTCTACCTGAACACGGGATTGATCATCCGTTAGATGCCCCGAATCTAGCAGAGCCTTTCGGATCTGCTCACCCAGAGATTGCAAACGTTTATAAGGACTCTTATAGCGGAGGTAGCGCCAAGATGCAAAGACTAAAAAGAGGAGACATGCTGTCGTAAGCCACCAAACACCGATCAATCTCAGTCTAAATAGCAAGACCAACAAATCTACTGCCAACAAGAGCAATGACATGCGAACCCATTTTAATGCATCAAGCAAGAGCATGACTGGGACCTTCTGTTTTTGAGTTGCGACTTCTGTAACTACCTCGAACTGATCCGCTACGACAAGAGCTTCCTGCCATTTTTGTCTCAAGCCTGCTCGATCCTTGGAGAGACTCTTAACTCGCTCATTGTACTCACTGATTTGCTTTTTCTTAAAAGGGGGCTTTGGAAAATCCAAACGATCCAAACCGGTCTCAATACTCTCCTGATTATAGGCCAATCCAAGAAAATGCTCCATCCGTCGCGACAAGGTCTGCAGATCTTGATTGCTCTCTGGTCTAGGCTCCTCACCAGGAAGAGTGATAAGTGCTTGCGCTTGAACGGCTACCAGATGCCAGATGTTACTGGTCTTTTCTGGATGTCCCGACCAGATACGAATGGCACGCCCGCGCATCTGGTTACTCAGCATAAAGCTCCCCACAAAGCTTCCGAGGATTAGGGAATTAACGCAAGGAGCATCCCAACCCTCTCCGAGGAGAGACTTGGTTCCGACTAGGACTTGAATCCGCCCTCGTTGAAAAAGCTCCGTCACTGCCGCTACGATTCCCTTAGCTGAGCTCGGAAAACCAACCTGCACATAATCTTTTGGATCCAAGTGACCAATAGGTGAGAAACTAAGAGGAACCTGAGGCAAGAGATCCTTAAACTCTGCTGCCACATCGGTAGGCAAAATAACGACACTACCTGACAAGACAGCCAAAGACACAGGTATCTCTTGCTCCTGAGCTTTTCGACGAATGCTTTCAAAATAAGGGAGTACCCCCAACTGAGAAATGGTTGCCTGATTATCTCCCAGATAGGTGGCAAAATCCTTGCGAATATAGTCAGCTAGTACTAACTGTCTCAGTTCCAGACCTAGACTCTCATACTCCGTCAAAAAGATATCGGCAATGGCAGACAACTTCCCTAGAGATTGGCTTAAAATCTGGTCAGAAGCCTTAGACTTAACCAGATAAACCTGACGTTTTTCCACCAACCCACGCGCCTTCAAGTCAGCCTCTAACTTTTTCCTATATCCATCTGGATCCTAATACCAATCTGGTGTCTGATAGAGTATGCTCTGCAACAGCGTCTCCAGCCAGTAGGAGGTCAATGCTGGAAGCTTCTGGGTTCCCAGTAAATTTTGCAAAGAGGGAGGAATCGTTAACCCCTGAGAATGCATATAAATCAACATAGCAGACAAGTACTTGGGATCTTCTAAAAGCAAATCAGATGAAATATCCCCTTTGAGGACCTTAGACCCTGCTACAAATGTTTGAAAATCAGGATCGACTATAAGGTGATGAATATAGTCCCACTTAGTCTCCTCAAACCGTTTGAGACGTTCCGCCTCTTCAGCTGTTGGTGAACACATATAGACAAAATCCTGATGAGGGCAAAGAGTGTCTTCCTTGACTAGTTCAGGTACCGTGATTTCTTGATCGATCTCCCCACACATACGGATATAGCGTTCCCAGAGTTCAGGCTCGCTGTCATAAGGTGGTGTCGCTGTCAGGGAGATGAGTTTCAGCGGTCCATACTGCTTGCGAAAGGCTTCCAGACTTCTCCACCATTCATTGCGCAGGTGGTGGCATTCGTCTAAACAAAGAGTCGCAACTTTCTGAGCTCTTAGGCTTGCAAGCAAATCAAACCCCACAAAATCCTCTGCTTCTCCATCTTCTTGTGATTGAAGTTGGTTCATGGCACTATGAAAGGCCTGATAGGTCACAATCGTTAATGCCTTCATCTCCTTTAAGTTTTGGGAAACGAGGGCTGAAAGCCTCTGACCCTCCCCTAGAAAAGCAGTTTGGATCCTATCTACCCATTGTTCACGAATGGTGACAGTCGGAACTAAGATGAGGGCTGGGTTGCCAAAACGAGCGATTAGCTCGATACCAATGGTGGTCTTTCCAGATCCTGGAGCGGCCACTAGATGAACATGACCGTCTGCTTGATAGTCCTGAAAACGATCCAAGACCTGTTTTTGATATTGGCGCCAGCTTCCTTTAAAGTTTAAACCTAACATGATACCCCTCATTCTATACCGTCATTTTCTTATTCTCATTTTACCACACTTATTTCACCAGTCAGATAATCCAGATAGTTTTTCTCCATAAAATATGGTATAGTAGAATCATACTATCTATGAGGAGTTTACATGTCACAGGATAAGCAAATGAAAGCTGTTTCTCCCCTTCTACAGCAAGTCATCAATATCTCATCTATCGTCGGAGGAGTCGGCACCTTGATTTTCTGTATTTGGGCCTATCAGGCTGGAGTATTACAGTCCAAGGAAACACTATCAGCCTTTATCCAGCAAGCTGGGGTTTGGGGACCACCACTCTTTATCTTTTTACAGATCCTACAAACCGTCGTTCCGATTATTCCAGGAGCTTTGACCTCAGTGGCTGGGGTCTTTATTTACGGCCACATCATCGGAACCATCTATAACTATATCGGCATCGTGATTGGCTGTGCCATTATCTTTTACCTCGTGCGCCTCTACGGAGCTGCCTTTGTCCAGTCCGTCGTCAGCAAGCGTACCTATGACAAGTACATTGGTTGGCTAGATAAGGGCAATCGTTTCGAGCGGTTCTTTATCTTTATGATGATCTGGCCTGTCAGTCCAGCTGACTTTCTCTGCATGCTGGCTGCCCTCACCAAGATGACCTTCAAGCGCTATATGATTATCATCATTCTGACCAAGCCCTTTACCCTAGTGGTTTATACTTATGGTTTGACCTATATTATTGATTTCTTCTGGCAGATGTTTTGAGAATAGAATATAGCCTGATACTAAATATACTTTGGTATGGAAATCATGCCTATTTGTCAATAGTGAAGCGAGGACTTACCTAGCCTTTCCGCCGTGATAAAAACACCTGAAATCTAATGGTTTCAGGTGTTCGGGAACTTTGAGACATTAGGCTCAAAGTTTAGGTATGGAATTTCGAAGAAAGTCGCTACCGTCCGTAATCACTTAAGGAAAGGCTCAAAAAAATTTTCATCAAACAAAATATCCGTTTGGTTTCCCAAGCGGATATTTTGTTTATTTTATTTTGCAACACTCTTAGCAAGAACAAAGTTTCCAAGTGTGGCAGAACCATTTCCAGCGACTGCTGGTGTCACGATATAGTCACGCACGTCTGGTACTGGTAGGTAGCCGTTGAGAAGAGCTGTAAATTTCTCACGCACACGGTCCAGCATGTGTTGTTGGGCCATGACTCCACCACCAAAGACGATGACGTCTGGACGGAAAGTTACTGTAGCATTGACAGCAGCTTGAGCGATATAGTAGGCTTGGACGTCCCAGACAGAGTTGTTGAGTTCAATATTTTCACCACGAACACCTGTACGGGCTTCGAGACTTGGACCAGCCGCAAAGCCTTCCAAACAGCCTTTGTGGAAAGGACAAACGCCATTAAATTCTTTTTCAATATCCATTGGGTGTTTGGCTACATAGTAGTGACCCATTTCAGGGTGACCCACACCACCGATAAACTCACCACGTTGGATGACACCTGCACCGATTCCTGTACCGATAGTGTAGTAGACCAAGTTCTCGATACGGCCACCAGCATTGTTACGGGCAACTACTTCACCGTAGGCAGAGCTGTTTACGTCTGTGGTGAAATACATGGGTACATTTAGGGCGCGACGAAGGGCACCAAGCAAGTCTACATTTGCCCAGTGAGGTTTCGGAGTTGTTGTGATAAAGCCATAAGTTTTTGAGTTTTTGTCGATATCGATCGGACCAAATGAACCGACAGCAAGACCTGCAAGATTATCGAATTTTGAAAAGAATTCGATGGTTTTATCGATGGTCTCGATTGGAGTTGTTGTTGGAAATTGTGTTTTTTCTACAACGTTAAAATTTTCATCTCCGACAGCACAGACAAACTTTGTACCGCCTGCTTCTAAGCTTCCGTATAATTTTGTCATGATAAACCTCTTGTTTTTATTTTCTTTATTATAGCATACTTCAAAAAGTTACTTTTCTCTATATTTTAGTTTTTCCTCTGTAAATCTTACTATCTAATAAAAACGAACAAACATGATATTTGTTCGTTTTGTTTTTAAATCTGATTTTCGAAGAAGACTAGGCTTTCACTTCGATGATAGCGTCACCCTTGACAACAGAACCACTTGCGACTGGTGTCACAGAAGCATAGTCTGCTGTGTTGGTTACGATAACCATTGTTGTGTCGTCAAGACCTGCGGCAGCGATTTTGTTTGAGTCAAAGGTTCCAAGAACGTCACCTGCTTTGACCTTGTCTCCTTGAGCAACTTTTGCTTCAAAACCTTCACCGTTCATTGTCACAGTATCGATACCAACGTGGATTAAGATTTCAGCTCCATTTGCTGTCTTCAAACCGTAAGCATGTCCTGTAGCAAAGGCGATCGATACTTCGGCATCAGCTGGTGCGTAAACCACGCCTTGGCTTGGTTTTACAGCGATTCCTTGTCCCATTGCACCACTTGAAAATACTGGGTCATTGACATTCTCAAGAGCAACTACGTCACCAACGATAGGAGTTTGGATTGTTTCATTTTGAAGAGTATCAAACTCTTCCACTACTGGTACTTCTACTGTAGTTTCAGTAACTGTTTCTGCAGTTGCTGCTGCAGCCTCATCAGCAAAGACACCTGCCGCTTTTGTTTTACCATAGAAATAAGTCAAAGCAAAGGCTGCAACAAATGAAATCACTTCTGCAACTACATACATAGGGATTGAACCTGCTTTAATAGATAGGAATCCGATAAATCCAGCTGCTCCCAAAGAAACTGCAATGACATGGGTCAAACCTGCCACAAAGGCACCAACTGCTGAACCAGCAAGAGCACAGAAGAATGGGAATTTATATTTCAAGTTCACCCCAAATAGGGCAGGCTCAGTAATCCCAAGGAAAGCAGAGACAGCCGCAGAACTTGACAATCCTTTAGTTTTAGCATTTTTAGTCAAGAAGTAGATTGCGAGAGTGGCTGCACCTTGCGCCACGTTTGCCATTGAAGCAACAACAAAGATATAGTCACCAAATCCAGTACCGTTATTATTGTATGCCGATAATAACTGAGTTTCAATAGCAGGGAATGATTGGTGAAGCCCTGTCATAACAATCAATGAGTATGTTCCACCAAAGAGCCCCATACCGAATGCACCTGTAGTATTATATAACCATACAATAGCATTAGTAATGGCATCAGAAACCACCAACATCACAGGACCAATAACTGTAAAAGTTAGGAATCCTGTAATCATAACTGATAAAAGCGGAGTAAAGGTGAAGTCAACTGCAGATGGCAATTTTTTGTGGAAGAATTTTTCTAAAGTTGCCAACAACCAGACAGCCACAAGAACTGGAATAACTTGGTAAGCGTAGTTTGTTTGTGTAACATGGAAACCTAAAATATCCCAAAAAGCTTCTTTACCACCCAAATCTGGTGTGGTCATAATCATACCGATAGCCGCACCAAGAAATTGGTTTGCCCCAAAACGTTTAGCCGCTGAAATCCCTACTAAAACAGGTAAGAACATAAATGGGGCAGCAGACATCAATTGAATCATCGCTGAGATCCCTTTGATAGCAGGGTACATGTCTTCAATAGATTGAGGTCCAAATAAGTCTGGTGATGTCAAGAAATTACGTAATGCCATCAAAAGACCACCCGCAACCAAGGCAGGAATGATTGGAACAAAGATGTCTGACAAAAGCTTAATCAAATCCATCAATGGATTAAATTTTTTGTCTTTATTCACAATCTCTTTTAAATCATCTGTGGAAGCTTCTTTCAAACCTGTTTTTTTGATGATTTCTGCATATACAAAGTTAACGTCTCCGGGACCAATAATAATTTGGTATTGTCCGTTAGTGCTAAAAGTTCCCTTCACATCCGCATTATTATCTAGAGCTACTTGGTTCACTTTCGTTTCATCTTTTAACACCAGACGAAGGCGAGTCGCACAATGTGCTGCAGCTACAAGATTCTCTTTGCCGACAGCCTCAATGACCTCGGCAGCAACTTTACTATAATCCATAGCAAAAATCTCCTTATAAAAACTTTGTTCTTGTTTGAAAGCGATTTTATTCGCCCTACGACTATTATTTTATCATGTTTCTAAAATATGTCAAGCGTTTTGCAGGATTTTTTATTTCCTTTCTTTTGCTCCTGATTATTCTTGCTCATTTTTGAGGGATATTTTCTTTTTCCTCAAAAAAATATCTTTATATTTGAGGAATCAAGGCTTTTATTTACATTTTCTTTCATTTTTTCGTGAAAATTTACCAGATTCCCTTTGTTTGATTTCTGGTAATCGTTTGACATATTTTTCTTTTTTTTAACATAAAAGACTTGCTTTTTTTGCCGAAAACGTTTACTATTAATAATAGAATAGAACTTATGGAGGAAAGATAAAATGGAATGGACAACCGAGCGTCGTTATAGACCCTATGGAGATTGGACGCAAGAAGAAATTCAACATATAAAGGAAAAGATGGCACAATCTCCCTGGCATACTCATTACCATGTTGAGCCAAAAACAGGACTTCTCAACGACCCAAATGGCTTTTCTTACTTTGATGGCAAGTGGGTCCTCTTTTACCAGAATTTTCCTTTTGGTGCAGCACACGGTTTAAAATCTTGGACACAGCTAGAAAGTGATGATTTAGTGCACTTCACAGAAACTGGAGTCAAAGTTTTGCCAGATACTCCATTGGATAGTCACGGTGCCTACTCTGGTTCTGCCATGCAGTTTGGCGATAACTTGTTCCTATTTTATACTGGAAATGTCCGTGATGAAAACTGGATTCGTCACCCATACCAGATTGGTGCTTTGATAGATAAGGATGGCAAGATTACAAAGATTGACAAAATCTTGATTGACCAGCCATCAGACTCTACTGACCACTTCCGCGACCCGCAAATTTTTAACTTCAAAGGTCAATACTATGCTATCGTCGGTGGACAGGATTTGGAGAAAAAAGGCTTCGTCCGTCTCTACAAGGCTGTTGACAACGACTACACAAACTGGCAAGCAGTTGGTGACCTTAACTTTGCTAATGACCGCACTGCCTACATGATGGAATGTCCAAATCTAGTCTTTGTAGGCGAGCAACCTGTCCTTCTCTACTGTCCACAAGGATTGGATAAAAAAGTTCTAGACTACGATAATATCTTTCCAAATATGTACAAAATCGGGGCTTCCTTTGATCCTGAAAATGCTAAAATGGTAGATGTGTCTCAACTTCATAATCTAGACTATGGTTTCGAGGCCTATGCAACTCAAGCCTTCAACGCTCCTGACGGACGTGCACTAGCAGTAAGTTGGCTTGGTTTACCAGATGTAGCCTACCCATCTGATCGATTTGATTATCAAGGTGCCCTCTCACTGGTTAAGGAACTGACCATCAAAGATGGGAAACTCTACCAATACCCTATCGCAGCTATCAAAGAACTTCGTTCTTCTGAAGAGGTCTTCTCAAATCGTACTCAAACCAACAACACCTACGAAATCGAACTAAACTTAGAAGCCAATAGTCAGAGCGAGATTGTCTTACTTGCTGATAAAGAAGGCAAGGGACTTTCAATCAACTTTGACCTTGTAAATGGTCAAGTGACAGTGGATCGTAGCCAGGCTGGAGAACAGTATGCCCAAGAATTTGGGACAACTCGTTCTTGCCCTATCGATAATCAGGCTACTACTGCTACAATTTTCATCGATAACTCTGTCTTTGAAATTTTCATCAATAAAGGAGAAAAAGTATTTTCTGGTCGTGTCTTCCCACATGCGGACCAAAATGGGATCCTCATCAAGTCTGGAAACCCAACTGGAACTTACTATGAATTAGATTATGGTCGCAAAACTAACTGATGTCGCAAAACTTGCAGGCGTCAGCCCTACTACCGTCTCACGGGTCATCAATAAAAAGGGTTATCTATCTGAGAAAACCATTCAAAAGGTTAATGAAGCCATGCGAGAGCTAGGCTACAAGCCCAACAATCTGGCTCGAAGCCTCCAAGGAAAATCTGCCAAGTTGATTGGACTTATTTTCCCAAACATCAGTCATATCTTTTATGCGGAGTTGATTGACAAGTTGGAACACCAACTCTTCAAAAATGGCTACAAGACCATCATCTGTAACAGCGAACATGACTCTGAAAAAGAACGGGAGTACATTGAAATGCTGGAGGCTAATCAGGTCGATGGTATCATTTCTGGAAGTCACAACTTGGGAATCGAAGACTACAATCGTGTGACGGCACCGATTATTTCCTTTGACCGAAATCTATCACCAGACATCCCTGTCGTCTCCTCTGATAACTACGGTGGCGGAGTCCTCGCAGCCCAAACTCTGGTCAAGACAGGCGCCCAGTCTATCATCATGATTACAGGAAATGACAATTCCAACTCGCCTACTGGACTACGTCATGCTGGCTTTGCCTCTGTACTCCCGAATGCTCCTATTATCAATGTTTCGAGTGACTTTTCTCCCGTCAGAAAAGAAATGGAAATCAAGAATATCTTGACCCATCAGAAACCAGATGCAATTTTTGCTTCGGATGATTTGACAGCTATTCTGGTGATCAAAATCGCTCAGGAGCTGGAAATTTCTGTTCCTGAAGAGCTCAAGGTCATTGGCTATGATGGGACTTACTTTATCGAGAACTACTATCCTCACTTGACAACGATTAAGCAGCCTATGAAAGAGATTGCCCAACTCACTGTCGATCTCCTCTTGCAGAAGATTGAAGGTAAAGAGGTCGCGACAACCGGTTACTTCTTACCAGTCACCCTATTACCAGGAAAAAGTATTTAATACTCTTCGTAAATCTCTTCAAACCGCGTCAGCTTCCATCTGCCATCTCAAAACAGTGTTTTGAGCAGCCTACGGCTAGCTTCCTAGTTTGCTTTTTGATTTCCATTGACTATAAGCACAAGAAAACTCAGACTGATTTGTCTGAGTTTTTTATGATCTTAAGTTTTTGAGATAACGCTGGGCTGTCTCTAAGTTAAAGGTTTTATCTGCGATGAGGCGCTCAACGAGGGGAGCAACTTCGGACTCACTAGCACCTGCTAGGAGAGCTAAGGATTTGGCCTGCAATTTCATGTGGCCTTGCTGGATGCCCGTACTTACCAAGGCTTTGAGGGCCGCAAAGTTTTGGGCGAGACCGATAGACACGATAATCTGAGCTAATTCTTTGGCTGAAGGATTTCCCAGTAGTTCATGACTGAGGGCTACACGAGGGTTGAGACCGATAGAGCCACCCTTGGTCGCTACCGGCATGGGTAGGGTCATCTCACCGACCAATTCTTCTGAGTCCCTATCGAGACTCCATCGGCTGAGGCCTTGATAGCGTCCATCTCGACTGGCAAAGGCATGGGCCCCAGCTTCGATGGCACGCCAGTCATTACCAGTGGCAATCAAAATGGCATCAATACCATTAAAAATCCCTTTATTGTGAGTAGCTGCTCGGTAGGGATCAGCCTGTGCAAACTGGCTAGCCAAAGCTATTTTCTCCGCAATTTCTCGTCCTTGGTCCCTTTGGGGACTCAAATGGCGAATGGCGATACGACAGCTTGCTGTCACCAGAGAATCGGTCGCGTAGTTGGACAGGATCCCCATAAGGCTCTGTCCTTGACTGAGTTCTTCTAAGACTGGTTTCAAGGCTTCCAGCATGGTGTTGAGCATATTGGCTCCCATGGCTTCCTGGGTATCGACATGGAGATAAACAACAAGAAAGTCTGTTTCACCTTTGATCTGCTCTACATGCAAATCACGCGCCCCACCTCCGCGTTTAACGATGGACGGATAGGCTTGATTGGCAAGTTCCAAGAGCTCCGCCTTCTTGCTAGCAATTTTCTCTTGCGCTTGTTCAGGATTAGCAACTTGATAAAGGGTTACCTGACCAATCATCTGGCGCTCATGTACTTGAGCAGTAAAGCCACCTGCTCGCTTGATGATTTTGCTGGCATAGCTGGCCGCAGCAACCACGGACGGTTCTTCTGTCACATAGGGAACTGTGTAGTCCTGACCGTTCACCAAAAGCTCTGGAATGATCGAATAAGGCAGAGAAAAAGTTCCTACCACATTCTCACTCAGCTGATCTGCAACAGCCAAGCTGACTTGTTCATCCTGCTCCAGACTCGCTTGCTTGTCAGGACTAAGGAGCGCCTGGGCTCGCAACAACTCAAGGCGCTCATGGTATGATTTTTTAGAAAATCCATTCCAACTTCTCTTCATTACTTTTCAACCTTGCTATAACGGCGTTGGTGGTCGAGAATTTCAACCAAGGCATAGTCTTGATTTTCAAAACCTGCAAACTGGGCTGAACCAGATTCATCCAACTCTACCTCTTCGAAGAAGACTTTTTCATAGTCTGCAACAGACAATGCTGTACGTTGCTTGAGTTTGGTCAAACGATCCTTATCAAGGTAGGCCTCATAGCCTTCAACCAGTTCTCCACTAAAGAACTCTGAAACTGCTCCACTTCCGTAACTGTAGAGGACAATTTTATCTCCAGCCTTCAAATTTTCTGCATTTTCCAAAAGGGAGAGAAGCCCAAGGAAGAGGGAACCTGTGTAGATATTCCCAATCATCTGACTGTAGAGAATGGACTTATAAAAGTTTTCTTGCAGACTATCCTTTTTTTCCTGAGACAAAGTCTTATCCATCATCTTGCGCAAGCCTTTTAGGGCTAATTTGGGATAAGGCAAGTGGAAGCAGATAGCCGCAAAATCATTCATAGTCCAATCATAGCGTTTCTTGTATTCATCCCAAGTCGTCGTAAGACTGTCAAGATATTGCTGAGTTGAGTACAAGCCGTTTACATAAGGAGTAGTTGAATAGTTCGGACGCCAGAAATCCATAATATCACGCGTTTGAGCAACGTTATCATTGTTAAAGGTCATGATGCGAGGATTTTGGGTGATCAGCATCGCCACGCTTCCAGCTCCCTGAGTTGGCTCACCCGGAGTTCCCACACCATACTTGGCAATATCACTGGCGATGACCAAGACCTTGGACTTTGGAGAATTTTCCACATGTAACTTGGCATAATGGAGGGCAGCTGTTGCTCCGTAACAAGCTTCTTTGATTTCAAAACTGCGAGCGAACGGCTGGATACCTAATAGACCGTGAACAAAGACCGCCGCCGCCTTACTCTGGTCAATCCCTGACTCGGTCGCCACGATGACCATGTCGATTTCTTCTTTTTCTTTATCTGTGAGGATAGAGTTGCTTGCACTGGCAGCTAAGGTGACAACATCCTCAGTCAATGGTGCAATGCTAATTTCGTTTAATAAGAGACCCTTACTATATTTATCCGGATCAACTCCTCTTGCTTCTGCTAGGTCTTGTAATTTCAAGACATATTGACTGGTCGCAAAACCAATCTTATCAATACCGATTGTCATATTTACCTCTGTTTTTTCATTCATTGTAAAAAATCGTTCTATTCTATTTTATCACAAATAGGAACAAATGAGAGAAAAAAGACTTGATTCAACAAATCAAGTCTTTGCTTTGACAGCCTTAGGAGGAGATCCCTCTCTGTTTTCGGATGTAGTAATAGAGCTTTAAAATCACCGTTCCACTTGCCATCCCGATAGAAATGACCAGAGCCAACATAACTACTAGTGTTGCACTGGTAAGGGCATGACTGTAATCGCCTGTCACAAAGAAGGCTGTCGTTCGATAGGATAGATAACCGGGCACCAAGGGGGCAAGAATGGCCAAGACAAAGACCACTGCTGGCGTCTTATATACAATACTTAAAATTTGGCTGATACAAGAACCAACTACTGCCGCAATAAAGGTCGCAACAATAACATTGGTTGGTTCTTTGAGCACGAGGTAGAGGAGCCAGACACCCATTCCCAGAACACCACCAGGTAGGAGCATGGAGCGCTGAACATTTAGTACGATTAGAAAGGTGATAATGGCGAGTAAACTCGCCACTGCTTGGAGTAAAATACTTGTTAGAGTCATCTTATGTCATCAAAACCAGGGCGACGGAGGTGCCGGCCCCTAAAGCGAGGGTAATGAGCAAGGATTCAAACATCTTGCTCATACCAGAGTTGATATGGTTGGTCATGATATCCCGAACCGCATTTGTCAGAGCAATCCCTGGAACAAAAGGCATGACGGCTCCCGCTATGATCAAGTCTGCCGTCGAAGGAAATCCTGTATAGCGGGCCCAGAACTGGGCAATCAAGCCAAAAACAAAGGCACCCGCAAAGGCGGTTACAAAAGGAATGCGGACAAACTTCTCTACATAGAGAGAAAAAGCAAAACCAAGTAAGGTCGCAATGGCTGCACCAAAAGCATCATAGGTATTCCCCCCGAACATAATCGAGAAAAAAGGGGCACTGAGAGTTGCTGCAATAGTCACTTGGAACTTGGTATAAGGAAGAGCTTGATTTCTGATTTCCTTTAGCCTTTCAAGGGCTGTAGAGAGATCGATCTGCCCTCCGACAAGCTCCCGTGATACTTGGTTGACATCGCAGACTTTTTCGATGTTGTAGGAGGAAGAAGTTACCCGTTTCATACGAGAAATATTGGTATTCTCAATAGAAAAGAAAATAGCTGCTGGCATGGCAAGAACGTTGCAATCCACTATTCCCTGTGAATGAGCGATACGGATCATGGTGTCCTCCACCCGATAAATCTCCGAACCGCTTTTTAAGAGAATGGTTCCAGCTAGCATAATCACATCAATGACGGCATTCAACTCTCTTGATTCGTCCATTTTCTCCTCCTTTTCTGCTTCCTATATTTTATCACAAAAATCAATGAAAAAAAATCTTTGTCATGAAATCATGACAAAGATTCGTTTAATCTCGAGAACTTTCACGGGTTCCTTCACTATTTGATTGACTAGTTGAAGGAGTGTTTCCTTGTTGGTTCCCCTGATTTGGAGTTGTAGAAGAACCTTGGTTCCCACGTTGTGCAGAACTAGAAGATGAAGATGAAGTTGACGGTGGTGTTTTCGGTTTGTAGATGGAAAGTTTGATACGCGTGCTAGCAAGGTCAACCTTTTCACCCGCTTTTGGTGTTTGATCTACAACTGTACCTTCTGCTGTCCCTTCAGGAGCAGTCGAAACCTCGACAACCTCAATATTGGCCTCTTTTACACCGACAATCTGAGTCAAATTATTCTTTGTAAATTCGAGACTTGAACCAATATAACTTGGCATAGAAACGCTTGTTACTTTCTTAGCAACCGTTAAAGTAATTGTGCTAGCTTTTGAAAGATCATAAGTCGTACCTGCCGCAGGACTTTGTCTGAGAATGGTTCCAGGTTCGCTTTCGCTGGATTCTTCCTCTTCCATCTTGATTAGATTCTCAGGAACCTTCTTCTCCTTGAGTTCAGCTACGACATCCGTATACTTGCGTCCAACATAATTGCTCAATTGGAAGGATTGCTTACCAGAAGAAACGATCAAATTAACCTTGGTTCCTTCTTTTCGGCTACTACCAGCTTCTGGATCCGTTCGAATAACGCGTCCTTCTGCTACAGTATCGCTGGCCTCTGACTTTTCTTCACCAGCTTCAAACTTGGATTTTTTAAGAGCTTCTTTTGCCTCTGCAACAGTTTGTCCAGCCACGTCAGGAACAGCAATCGTTGCTGGTGTTCTAGATAAAATCCAGACCAAAGAAGCTGCAACTAATAGAAGACTAGCTAAAAGAATCATATAGCGAGCCTTAAACTTCCGCTTTTTAGTTGGCTTTTGCGTAGGTGCTTGCTCTGGGGTTAATTTCTTTGACTGAGGACGTTCTTCCTGCGCCGGAGCTTTTGGAATCGAGGTCAATGTACTTTGTGGGACTTTAGGTAAAGTCTTCGTATCCGCCTTACTCGCATCGTCAAAGACCAGTTTCGGCTCATTCCGACGATTATAAGACAAGCTAGTTGACAAGTCCATATACATTTCTGAAACAGACTGATAGCGATCAGACAATTTCTTAGCAGTTGCCTTGATGACAACATTTTCCAAAGCCTGAGGGACAGATGGGTTTTCAGCAATGACGGACGGAAGTGGCTTCTGGAAATGCTGGAGGGCAATCGTAACCGCACTATCCCCATCATAAGGGATATGTCCTGTCAGCATTTCATAGAAAATAATCCCCATTGCATAGATATCACTCTGGAAGGTCGCTTTTGAACCACGCGCTTGCTCAGGTGACAAATAATGAACCGAACCCAGCATCGAGTTGGTCTGGGTCAGACTCGTCTCTGCAAAGGCCACTGCAATCCCAAAGTCAGTAACTTTAGCAGTTCCATCTGGTGTCAAGAGGATATTTTGAGGTTTCAAATCTCGGTGAACAATTCCTCTAGCATGGGCTAAACGCATAGCCAAAAGAATCTGTCCCATAATCCGAACCGCTTCTTCATTTGAAAGAGGATAGTGTTCTTTGATATAACGCTTGAGGTCAAGTCCTGCTACGTATTCCATAGCTAGGTACTGTTGGCCATCTTCCTCACCGATATCTGTTATCCGAACGATATGAGGATGGTCCAGATCCGCCATAGCCCTCGCTTCCCGCTGGAAACGTGCCACTGCAATCGGGTCCGTCTGGTAATTGGTCCTCAGGACCTTAACTGCCACCTCTTCCCCATCTAGGATCAAATCCTTGGCCAAGTAAACATCTGCCATGCCTCCTCGACCAATCTGCTTGACAATCCGATACCGCCCGGCAAAAATCTTGCCGATTTGGATCATTCTGCCGCCTCCTCGTTCATGTAAACAAGGGCAACCGTAATGTTGTCTAAACCTCCTGCATTGTTAGCAAAACGAATGAGGGTGGCCGCCTTGTCTGCTAGGGAAATATCGCTGGTTACGATATCATAAATCTCGCTTGCCGAAATCATATTGGTCAAACCGTCACTATTGAGCAAGAGATAATCTCCTGACTCCAGTGTAATCATCCCAAAATCAGGCTGGATTTCATCTTTTTGTCCGATAGACTGTGTGATGATATTCTTTTGAGGGTGAGTTTCTGCCTCTTCTGGAGTCAATTGACCAGCCTTGAGCAATTCATTAACCAAGGAATGGTCACTCGTCAACTGGTGGTATTCTTCTCCACGAATCAAACCGATACGAGAATCTCCAATGTGAGCATAGATGGCTTGGTTGTCAATAAACGCAACAGCTTCTAGCGTTGTCCCCATGCCTCTGTAGGCTTCGTCCTGACCTAGTTGATGAATTTTTTGATTTTCAATCTCCAGGTAGTGGGCAAACCACTCACGAACTTCATTGACTGAGTTAATTTGGGTATCCACCCAATCCACACCGAGGTCTGTGACCGCCATCTCACTAGCGATATTTCCTGCACGGTGTCCTCCCATCCCGTCAGCCAAGATGATCATAGTGCGTCCTGCTCGGTTGACAAAGTGATTGACATAGTCCTGATTATTTGTACGTTTCTGACCAACATCTGTTAATAATGCTATTTCCATTGTGTCAGTTCCTTCCTATTCTGATATCTTGCGAAATTGGCTAATAAAGAATCCATCACTTCCATACAATTCAGGAGTAATCAGGATGCAGCCATCTTTCAGGATATCTTTACATTCGTGTTCTAGTTTAACCTGCTCGAACTCGGGATGACTTTCTAAAAACGTCTCAACAACTTGAAAGTTCTCCTCAGAGACAATAGTACAGGTACTATAAGTTATTATACCACCTTTTCGTAGCGTTTGACAAACACTACCTAATATTTCCAGCTGAATTTCCTGTAAGGACATGAAATCTGCTGTTTCTTTATTGTATTTGATGTCTGGTTTGCGACGTAAAAGTCCAATTCCAGAACAGGGAGCATCTACTAAAATCTTATCAAAAGAGTCCCGACCGAAAAACTCATGCACTTTTCTGGCATCCAATTTTTGCGTTTGCACTTGATCTGCCACACCTAAACGCTCCGCATTTTCTTGGATCAAGTCCAACTTATGATCATAAAGATCCAAAGCCGTCACCTTACCGGATGTGAGGTAAGAGGCCATATGGGCTGTTTTCCCACCCGGAGCGGCACAGGCATCCAGGACCTGTTCATCACCTTGTAGATCAAGAGTCGGAGCAACTAATTGACTGGATTCGTCTTGGATGGTTATAGCCCCTTCTGCGAACAAATCATGACCTGCAAAGTGGCCTTGCTCCTTGACCAGACCAGTGGCTGCCAAAGGGGAATCGGTCGCCTCTAACACGGCTTTGATTTCCTCTTTTCGGCTCAAATCGGCTACATGAATACTGGCTTTGCTGCGCACCAAGAGACTTTTAAAGATAGCTTGTGCTCGCTCTTCACCGTATTCTTCCTTGAGTTTAGACACGAGCCAAACTGGGAGAGAATAAGCAATGGAATCACGCTTGTTTTTGCGTTTGATACTGTCAATGTCTGGCCAGCCTTCTCGCAAGATACGGCGTAAGATAGCATTGACCAATTTTTCACTGCCTTTTTTACGGAATTTAGCCAATTCCACTGCTTCATTAACCACAGCATGATTAGGAACCTTATCCAGATAGCGGAGTTGGTAAGCACTCAGAAGGAGCAGGATATAGAGCCAGTTATCAAGCTTATCCCGGTCTTCGATAAAGTGGGATAGATACCATTCCAGAGTCAGTTTTCGGGCTACCGTACCGTAGACAATTTCTGTCACCAACCCCTTATCTGCTACTGAGAGTTGACTTCCCTTGAGGTGTTTGTTTAAGGCAATATTGGAGTATGCTTGGTTGACAAAAACATCCTCTAGTACTGCTAGAGCTAGACTCCTAGCCGTTTCTACTTTAGTCACCAAATCGTTCTCCTACAGTCAATGTCCGTCCAACTCCGTTGAGGAAGGAAGCAATATCCATCTTAGGCTTGCCTGCTGGCTGCACTTGTTTGAGAGATAGAGCTCCTTCAGCCGTTGCAACGATCAATTCTTTCTTGCCAATAGAGAGGATCTCACCTGGATTTCCCTGACCTTCTACTGGGAGGGCTTCATAAATCTTAAAGCGGTCGCCTTTGAGAAAAGTATGGGCAACAGGCCATGGGTTCATTCCACGGATTTGGTTGAAGAGTTGGCGATTGGTCTTGGTCCAGTCCAGCTTTTCTTCCTCTGGCTTGATATTTGGCGAGAAAGTGACCTGACTAGGATCTTGTGGTTCCGGTTGAATTTCTCCTGCTAGGTAGCCAGGTAGCGTATCCAAGAGTAAATCACGACCAACGATCGCCAATTTTTCAAACAAGGTACCAACATTGTCCTCATCTGTGATGGGAATACTGCGACGGGAAATCATATCTCCTGCATCCATTTCTTTAACCATTTCCATAATGGTCACACCAGCCTCCTCATCCCCTTGAATCAGGGCATAATGAATGGGAGCGCCACCACGGTGTTTAGGAAGAAGTGAGGCGTGAACGTTAACCGCAAAGTCCATGCTATCAAGGAGTTTACTTGGGAGAAATTGCCCAAAAGCAGCGGTCACAATCCCATCCGCTCCTAGATTCATGATAGCTTCTAGCTCTGGGCTTCCAGATAATTTTTCTGGTTGGTAGATAGGAAGACCCGCTTCTTTGGCAGCCTGCTTGACTGGGGTTTCTTGGATCACTCTTTTACGGCCGACAGCGCGGTCTGGCTGGGTCACAACAGCTAGAATCTCGTAACGATCATCTGATAACAACCCCTTCAAAACTGTCGCTGAAAAATCAGGGGTCCCCATAAAGATTAGTTTTGTCATTTCTTCTCCTTCTTATAAAAATTGCTGCGGTTCGTGGTCAATGCTGAGACGAAGCTCTCTATTTTCACGTTCTTGAGTCAAGGCCAAGACCTGATTGAGTGTTGGACTCAGCTCATCTTCTAAACGGTATTTAATCAAAATCTGGTAATGATAAAGGTTGTGGGTACGGGCAATGGGTTTGGGTGTCGGACCAAGGATTTTACTAGTTTTCGATAAACCTGAGCGCAAAATTCCCATGACTTCATAGGCACGTTTGACAACCTCTTCTTCTTTCTTGTGAGAGAGGGTAATCCCAATAGTGAAATAATAAGGCGGGTAACCGAGTTGGCGCCTGATGCTCATTTCATAGGCGTAAAAGCCTTCGTAGTCTTGGTCTTTGGCAAAACGAATGGCATAGTGCTCAGGATTGTAAGACTGGATCAAGACCTGCCCAGCCTTTTCTGCACGACCTGCACGACCTGCTACCTGGGTTAAGAGTTGGAAGGTTCTCTCAGAAGAACGGAAATCGGGTAGATTCAAGGCCGTATCTGCATTGAGCACTCCGACCAAGGTCACATTTGGAAAATCCAAGCCCTTGGCAATCATCTGAGTTCCCAGCAAGATATCCGCTTCCCCTTGACCAAACTGGTCAAGAAGAGCTTGGTGACTGCCTTTCCTACGGGTCGTATCCACATCCATCCGCAGAATGCGGGCCTGAGGAAAGAGCTCTGCTAGCTCATCATAGGCTTTCTGAGTCCCTGTCCCATAGTAACGAATACTGCGACTCTGACAGTTGGGACAGACATGAGGAATGCCCTTAGAAAAGCCACAGTAATGGCAATTCATGGTCCTGGTATCCATGTGCAGGGTGAGAGAAATATCACAGTTGGGACAAGTATCCACAGTCCCACACTCCCTACACATAACAAAGCTAGAATAGCCCCGACGGTTGAGCATGAGGACTACCTGCTCTTTTTTATCCAGACGGTCTTGGATAGCTTCTAGCAAAGGAGGGGTAAAGTTTGATGTCTCATTCTGCCCGATATAGTCCCGAAAGTCAATCACTTGAACCTCTGGAATCGTAGCCAAAGGATTGGCTCGTTGGGTTAGACGTAAGTGGTGGTAGACACCTTTTCCAGCCCTCGCACGGCTTTCTAAGCTCGGTGTGGCAGACCCAAGTACGAGAGCTGCTTGATTGTACTGGGCTCGTAGAATAGCGACCTCTCTAGCATGATAACGTGGATTGCTGTCTTGCTTGTAACTAGCTTCATGTTCTTCATCGATAATGATGACACCCAGATTTTTCAGAGGAGCAAAGATAGCTGATCTGGCCCCAACCACTACCTGAGCATCTCCACGCTCGACCTTGCGCCATTCATCGTACTTTTCACCATTGGACAGGCCTGAATGAAGGATGGCGACCTTGTCCCCAAAGCGAGCAATAAAACGCTCCGTCATCTGTGGTGTTAGAGAAATCTCAGGTACTAGCAAAATGGCTGTCTTGCCCTTGTCCAAGGCTCCTTGGATGATCTGTAAATAAACCTCAGTTTTCCCACTTCCTGTAATCCCTTGAAGGAGGAAAGGAGGTTGCTGACTGCCAATAGCACTGATAACCGCTTCGCGAGCTTGTCTTTGCTCTGGATTCAACTCCAAAGGCCGACTTGCCTCAATGCCTTCAAAATACGCAGCCGAGCGTTGCACTTCCTTTTGGACTATTGTTAGAGCTCCTTGATCCACAAAGAAGTTAACTTGTTCTCGTGAGAAGGATTCTAACAAGCTAGCCAAGGAAGCATTCTCAGGATGAGCTAGTAAATAGTCTCTCAGCTCTGCTTTTTTCTTGGCACGCGCAGAAATCTCAATCTGCTCTAGTCGATTAGCATTAACCACATACCAAGACTGGGTCTTGACCTTCTTTTGATCAACTGCCTGGTATTCTAAGCGGAGCAGACCTTTTCTGGTCAAGCGCATCATTTCTGCCTGCTTGGCTAAATCTAGAGAAGAAAAGGCTAGCGAATCTTCTGAACCAAACAAGCGCTCTTTTTCTTGCTCACTCAGGCCTTCTAAAGGATAGAGAATCTTATCATAACTGGAGTTTAAAAATCCTGGAAGCATGGCTTTTAGGATGGAGATTTTGTAAGAAAAGACAGACTTACGTAGCTCCTCAGCTAGCCAGAGTTGCTCCTGAGTCAAGACTGGAGAAAAGTCCAGCACTTCGGCAATCTCTTTCAAGTCCTGATCTGACACCTCTTCATCCGACTGGGACTCCAAGCCTAGCACAATCCCTTGGATCAAACGATTGCCCTTGCCGAAGGGTACATGGACCCGCATACCGACTTCCAGCATGTCTACAAATTTCTCAGGGACCTTGTAGCTATAGGGCTGGTCCGTCTGCATCAGGGGAACATCCACGATAATCTTTGCGATAGCCATCTTCTCACCTCCTCCTTGTCAGTAAATTCTTGCAATAGAAAAAATAAGATTGAGTCCCCCCAACCTTAAATTTTTTCACCATCTTCTTTTTCTTTAGCAATTTGCTCTTTGATTTTCTTTTCTTCTTCTTCTCTGCGGCGTTTTTCTTCTTCGATACGGAGACGAACCGCTTCACGTTTTCCTTCTGGATTTGGGTGAATGGTTACATTTCCAGACTCGATTTCCTCTAAAGCACGAAGAGTTGATTTTTCAGACTTAAACTCTTGAGTTGCTGGCGCGCCTGCTTCTAGTTCGTGGGCGCGTTTTGCTTCCAAGATTACGAGTGAATATTTTGATGGCACCTTGTCTAGCAAGGTATCGATAGAGGGTTTTAACATCATTTGCTTGTACCTGTTTCCTATAGTTTATCGAGTAGTTGGAGATTTTGGCAACATCTCCTGGTAGTGACCAATGACACGGTCCACACGGAAGTGTTCTGCTTCGATTACACGCTTGACACGTTCAGCAGCGAGGGGCACCTGATCGTTGACAATGGCATAATCATACTCACGCATGAGAGCAATTTCTTCCTTGGCTTTTTCGATTCGTTGGGCAATCACTTCAGCGCTATCTGTTCCACGACCTACCAAACGATCTTGCAATTCATCCAAATCTGGTGGTGTTAGGAAGATAAAGACAGCATCTGGAACCTTTTTCTTAACTTGAAGGGCTCCCTGCACTTCAATCTCAAGAAAGACATCGATTCCCTTGTCCAGAGTTTCGTTGACATAGGTCAGAGGAGTTCCATAGTAGTTACCGACATATTCTGCATATTCCAACATCTGACCTTGACGGATCAGCTCTTCGAACTCTTCACGAGTACGGAAGAAATAGTCCACTCCGTCCACTTCACCAGGACGTTGCGCACGTGTCGTCATCGATACAGAGTATTGAAATTGATTCTCAGAACTCTCAAAAATCTCTCTTCTAACCGTCCCTTTCCCAACTCCTGAAGGACCAGAAAAAACGATTAGCAAGCCTCGGTCTGCCATTATGTCTCCTTTAGTTAGTCTGTGAAATAAAGTAAAATTTCTCTTGGATACTGATGATAACGTCAGTTATCCTTCTACAGTCTTTCTATCTAGTGTAACAAAAAAGCAGTAATTTTTCAACTGCTCTTTCTTATTTATTTAGCATAATCTACTGCACGAAGTTCGCGGATCACGGTTACCTTGATGTTTCCTGGGTAATCGAGATTATTTTCAATTTTCTCACGAACTTTGTGAGCTAAGATTGTGACTTTGTCGTCTTTGATTTGTCCTGGATTAACCATGATACGAATTTCACGTCCTGCTTGAAGAGCAAAGCTATTTTGCACTCCTTCAAAGCCATTGGCGATTTCTTCCAAATCGTGGAGACGCTTGATATAGTTTTCAAGAGATTCACTACGAGCACCTGGACGCGCTGCACTCAAGGCATCTGCTGCAGCAACAATCACTGCAATGACGCTTTCGGCTTCGACATCCCCGTGGTGGCTAGCAATGGTATTCACCACAACTGGGTGTTCCTTGTACTTACGAGCCAATTCCGTACCAATCTCAACATGGCTACCTTCAACCTCACGGTCAATAGCTTTCCCGATGTCGTGAAGGAATCCAGCACGACGGGCAAGAGCTGCATTTTCACCAAGTTCACTGGCGATGATACCAGATAACTTAGCAACCTCAATCGAATGACGCAAGACATTTTGTCCATATGAAGTACGGAACTGCAAACGTCCCATGATCTTCATCAAGTCTGGATGGAGGTTTGGCGCACCAATCTCATAGGCAGCAGCCTCACCGTATTCACGGATTTTATTGTCAATCTCCTGACGGTTTTTCTCCACCAACTCCTCGATACGAGCTGGGTGGATACGGCCATCCTTGAGCAACATTTCCATGGTCATACGAGCAATTTCGCGGCGAATCGGATCAAATCCTGACAAGGTTACCACTTCTGGCGTGTCGTCAATGATGACATCTACCCCTGTCAAACTTTCAAAGGTACGAATATTTCGACCTTCGCGTCCGATAATGCGTCCCTTCATGGTATCATCTGGTAGATGAACTGTCGAGTTTGTTGACTCTGCTACATAGTCAACAGCGATACGCTGCATAGCCTGAACCAAGATATCTTTCGCAATCTTGTCTGAACGTTCCTTGACTTCTTGCTCAGCCTCACGAATGCGGCTAGCAATTTCCTTGGTCAAGTTTTCCTCTGTCTGAGCCAAGATAATATCTCGAGCCTCAGTTTGGGAAAGGGAACCGATACGTTCAAGTTCAGCTTCTTTTTGTCTTTCGACTTCCTCTAATTGCTCTTCACGTGCATCAAGGTTTTTTGCTCTATCAGAAATACTTTGTTCTTTTTGTTCAAGTGTTTTTTCTTTGTTCGTCAAATTGTCGTCCTTACGGTCAAGGCTCGTAGCTCTCTCCGTCAAACGACTTTCAATTTGCTTGAGCTCCTGACGTTCTGACTTAAATTCAGCGTCCACTTCTTCACGGTATTTTCTGGCTTCCTCTTTGGCCTCCAATAGTGCTTCTTTTTTAAGAGACTTGCTTTCGCTCTTGGCTTCATTTAGCAATAAATCCGCTTCGCGCTCAGCTTGTCCTCGTAAATTAGTTGCTTCTTGTTCAGCATTTAGAAGCATCAACTCTGCAGCCTCTTGAGATGATTTCATCTTAGCTGAGATGCTGACATATCCAATGACTAAACCAATGATGACGGCAAAAACAGCAATCGCAAGTGTCATGATTTCCATGTTTTTACCTCATTAAATTTGTTTATCGAATGACATACATTCCTTAATATTCTATCATAAAAAAGGAATTTAAACAAACCTAAATTGAAGAGTTTTGTGTGAATTTTGGAAGAAAGTTCTGAAATCACAAAACAAACTTTCTAACTCTTAAAAATGACATTTTCATTAAAACATACAATAAAAAAGCTCACCTTTCAGTAGACTTAGTTTGATTCTATTCTTATCGGCACTCTGCCGAAATTCTGCTCTGCTATACTTGGGTGTCCTAGTTGGTAAATCTGGTCTGCCTTTTGAGTCATGGCATCCCAAGGTTCTTTGCCAATTCGGCTGGCTAGATAGACCTGCTCTTTCAGAGATTTGAGGTGTTGTCTTCCTTTTTCAGTAAAGCCAAGAACATGGATAGCTTCTGGCAAGTCGCTTTCTCTGGCCTGCACCAAAATATAAGTCAAGAGGCGTCTGACACGCGCCTTGGTATAACGCTTGGTCGCAACTACCTCGACCAATTTGTCAACAGACTGGGCTGTTTTGATAGCTTCCTTGATGCGCACAGCCATTTCTTGATTGACCTGATAGATCATTGTTAGGTCTGGATTTGACAAAATTTGATAGCGGAGCAAGGGAAAATAGTCGTCCCAACTCACCTTACTCGCCTGCTCAAAGAGGGCAACGGAAGGCATAAAGCGTTCTAAGAAATCTTGGTCTGATTGATGCTGACGAAGGGCTGTCGCCGAGGCAAAGTCCACATCCTTGTCCACAGAATGGTAACCCGCCCCCTGACGCTGAATCGGCTCAAGCTTGATGTTTCGTCCTGCAATTGCCTTGGCATAGGCCAGAGCAAGGACATGATTGGGAGTATTACCTGAAAAATCAAGACCTGCAAATTCCTTCCACATAGTTTGGGTTTTCTGGGGATAGGAGAGAGAATCAGGCAGATTATCCACAAATTTCTCCATCTCACTACCTTGATTTGTATATAAGTCAGCGATTTTCTGGTAATCCAGAACTTCCTCTGTCCCAAAAGCTAGGGTATCAATACCTAACCACGCCAAGATATCCACAGCTCCTTTGCCAAAGAAATCCGCCGCCTGAACACTGACTAAAAAAGGCAATTCCACTACCAGATCCGCTCCATTTTCCAGCGCCATCTGAGCCCGTGTCCACTTGTCCACGATAGCAGGCTCTCCACGCTGCATGAAATTCCCAGACATGGCCACAATTTTCAACCCTTTAGCCTGTTCTAGCAGGTATTTGTGCCCATTATGAAAAGGATTGAACTCCGCGATAATACCTGTGATGGTCATAGAAATCTCCTACTTCTGCGCTACAAAAAACCAACGGGTACTTGTCTCTGTCGGCTCCTTATCCTCAAAGTCCGCATAGAGTTTGAAAGACTTGAAACCAGCTTGTTCCAGCAAAATATCATAGGTCAAGACCTCATAGGTCCGCTCCTCATGCACTTCATCGTGGCGACTAAAGGAACCGTCAGCCTCCTTGATAAAGAAGGTCAACTCATGCACGATGGAGTGAGGTGCTGCGTCCTCATAGGTGTCCCAAAGCATGGCAAAATCTTCCGCATTTTCATGGTAGGAATAGCCTGGGAATACTTCATCTGTCTGGTAGATCGAATGCACATCAAAGATGAATACTCCGTCTTCATTGAGGGCATTGTATACTTCCTTAAAGACGTCTCCTACCTCTACCTCATCCTGCATGTAGCAGATAGAGTCCGAGTAGCAAGTCACAAAATCATATTTACCAGCCTTAGATAAATCCAGCATGTTGCCTTCAATAAAATCAATCTTTTGCTTGGCTGAAGCAGCTCTCTTCTCCGCAATCTTCAGCATATCTGCGCTCAAGTCAAGCCCCGTCACATCAAAGCCAGCTTGAGAAAAGCGGACAGACTGGATGCCTGTCCCACAAGCAAGCTCCAAAAGCGTCTTTCTCTCCTTGGTCTTTGGCAAATGACGGAGGGAAAAATCCGTCCATTTATCGTATAAACTGTCATCCATGACCGCATCATAGACCGCCGCAAAGGTTTCATAAGTTGCCATAATTAAGATACAAAGAGCGTTAAAAGCAAGGAGAAAATAGGAAACTTTCTGCTGTATCGTCAGATACAAAGGAAGTAACTCTTTTTCTCGCAGCTTTTAGCTCGTGTTCAGTGTCGAGATGAACAAAACACAACGCTCTCACCTTTCTATCCATTTTTTCTAAAATAAGCAAATAAAACCCAGTTGACTGCAACTGAGTTCATATCCTATGCTAAGGCTTCTGAAATATCTACAGAAGCCGCCTCATGCCATAGTTTTTCTAGGTTATAGTGGGCACGCATTTCTTCTGAGAAGATATGCACGACGACACCACCGAGGTCTAGTAAGACCCAGCCTCCTGCTGCATCTCCTTCGACATGACTGCCTTTAAAGCCAGCTTGAGCTACTTTTTCACGGATATTGTCAGCGATAGCGTCCAACTGACGGCTATTCATCGAGCTAGTGATAACAAAGTAGTCTGTCACACTGGTCAAATCTTGTACATCAAGTGCAAGGATATCCTCCGCACGTTTCTCATCAGCCGCTTTCACGACTAGTTCTAATAATTCTTTTTCGTTCATTTAGTCCTCTTTCAAATAGTGCACAAAGGCGTTATAGGTTTCAAGGGTTTGGGGATAGATGGGGAATCCCTGATGAGCTAGATGCTCCACGGTACGAGCTGTTTCGTAAGCCACTGCCTTATTAAGTGAAAGACTCGCAATCTCACGTGCCTGATCCACTCCTGGAAAGGCACGATTGTGCTCGATATAGTCTGCGACGTAGATAACCTTGTCTAGGTCGGTCATCTGACCAGCTCCGACTGTATGGATTTCAATGGCTCGCAGGATTTCAGGATCTTGCAAGTTCAAATCTTCCTTGATTTTGTAGATGCCGACCATCCCATGCCAGACATTGTTGCCCCAGTTTTTGAGGTCAGGGTCTAGCTGATATCGGTCAATCAAGTTTAGGAATTCCTGATCTGACAGCTTTTTAGCATAGTCGTGGAGAAGTCCTGCTAGACCTGCTTTCTCACTATCCACACCAAAGCGCTGAGCCAGTTCCATGGCCGCACGCTCCACACCCAAGCAATGGGTTAAGCGTTTTTCAGGTAGAAGCTCTGCCATTTTTTCCAACAAAGCCTCACGGGAGCAGTTGATATAGTCTTGATAGCCCATCAGTAGAGCCCCTCCTTATCGATGTAGTCTAGCACTGGCTGAGGTAGGAGAAAGTTGGGTTTCCGACCTTGGGCAAGGAAATCTCGCACCATACTAGATGAGATATCCATGAGCGGAACATCCACCCAGATGACTGGATAAGAAGTTCCTGCCTTGTAGCGTGGTCGCTGGACTCCCACAAACTGAACCATGTCGACTAGTTCATCAATCCGATACCACTTAGGTAGATAGTCCACCATATCCGCACCGATAATGAAGTAATAATCCGTATCTGGATGTTGCTCTGTCAAAATCTTCATGGTGTCGTAGGTGTAGGAAATGCCCTTGCGCTCTAGCTCAATGGTTTCAATGGCTAGACCTTCGATCCCCTCAATCGCCAATTCAAGCATCTTGAGACGGTGGTGTTCAGGGATGGTTTCTTTTTTGTCTACATGAGGTGGCTGGTATTCAGGCATGAGCAGGACCTGGTCCAGTCCTAACTGTTGTCGTACTTGGTCCGCCACAACAAGATGGGCATGGTGAACGGGGTTAAAATTCCCTCCTAAAATCCCAACTTGTTTGCGTTTTTTCTCCTTGATTTCTGGCTCCAACTCTACCTTGGTAAAGGGAGTCAATAATTCGATTGCCATAGGCTCGTCTTCCTTTAATTCTCTGTATAAACAGTTGTTTGGAGTAGGTTTTAGATTTCTTTAACTTTCTTGGAAATCTTGCGATTTTCTTTCTTGCTGGATTGCTTAAACAAGATCAAGATACGTCCGATTTTTTGGACTGTATCCACACCGATTTCTTCTTCCAAGATTTCAGCTACTTCGTGGATGTTTTCATCTGTATTTTGCAAGAGAGTTACCTTAATCAATTCGCGAGCGTCAAGGGCTTGACGGACGCTGGTTTTGATTTGGTCGTTGAGTCCATTTTTCCCGATTTGGATAATGGGTTTGAGGGTGTGTGCCTGGCTGTTGAGGAAGGCACGTTGTTTTGATGTTAATGACATAATTTCTTTAAAAGAGTTTCTTTTTATACTTTTCTGAAGTGGTGACGGACGTCAGCAAAGTCCTTCGGACTTTCATGACTAAAATTTGAGCCTAAGGTCTCAAATTTTCCGCAGTTGGTACAATTCCTTGTACCAACTGACACCACGGCGAAAAGTATTCGTTATGGGCTCGCAGGGCTCGCCCGAATCCAGACAACTCTTTCCTTTCTGTGTTTAAATGATTGCTTTGCGTGTGACGACGGCGACGCCTTCTGGTGCCCAGACGGCGACTTTGGCGCTGCCTGTTACGCGGATCCAGCCTAGGCCTGAGATGACTAGGTCTGTCTTATCCTTGATGGTAAAGACATGTTGGACTAGTTTTGGAAAATCTTCTTTTTCCTTGCTATTTGGTGGTGTGAGGAGGGTTCCAAGGTGCTTGTCATAGAAGTCAGTTGCTCCTTCTAGCTTAGTACGATGGAGTTTGAGTTCATTGTCAAAGAAAGCGGTAAATCCTTGCTTTTCTCCTGATATGAAGTCAAACCGTCCAAGACCACCTAGAAACAGGGTTTGTTCAGGATTAAGCTGATAGGTTTTGGGCTTGATTTCCTTTTTAGGGCTGACATACTTGAGGTTTTTAGCCGTCAAGTAGTGGGCCATCTGGTGGCGGTGGATAACCCCTGGTGTATCGTAGATATAAGATCCGTCGTCAAGCGGAATCTCAATCTTGTCCAAGGTTGTCCCTGGGAAGCGCGAAGTCGTGATGACATTCTGGTCACCCGTAATTTCTTGGATAATAGCATTGATTAGAGTTGATTTTCCAACGTTGGTTACACCGACCACATAGACATCACGGCCCTTACGGTAGTGTTCAATCTTGTCAATGACTTCCTTAATGGCATGCTTGTTTTGTGCCGAAGTTAGGACGACATCCACTGGACGAAGCCCTTCTTCGTGGGCACGCTCCATCAGCCACTGGCTAATCTTGCCCGACTTAACTGACTTGGGCAGGATATCTTTTTTATTTCCGACCAAGAGGACATCATTGCCCGATACAAAACGTGGCAAGCCCGGGATGACAGAGCCATTAAAGTCAAAGATATCAATGACATTGACCACTAGGGCATCACTATCTCCCACCTCGTGCAAGAGCTTGAGGAAATCATCGTCCGTCAACTGGACATCTGTGATTTCATTGTAGTGGCGGAGACGGAAACAGCGTTGGCAATAAACTTCACCAGTCTCCAAACCTTTTTCGAGTGCTGACTGGGGAGTGAAACCAAGACCAGCCTTGTCTGTCGTCTGAATGGTTGCTCCACATCCAATACAGAGAATTTCTTCCATAGTTAAATTCCTTTTTTATATGTAATCGGTCCATACTTTTCAGTGATTTTTCGCATGACACGGCGCTCACGAGCCCGATTAATCTGCGTTTTAATGGAGTCGTGTTGGACCAAGGGTTTGACCAAGATCGAGCGAATGCCTGCACGGTGGGCTGCGCGAATATCCGTCATGAGTTGGTCGCCGACCATGACCACTTCATTTTTCTCATAGTGGAATTCCTTCATGGCACGGTCAATCCCAAAAGTGAAAGGCTTCAAGGCCCAATAAACGTAATCAATCCCAAATTTCTCAACTGCGCGTTGAACTCGTTTTTTGGTATTATTTGAGACCACGATGATGCGAATGCCCGCATCCCGAAGGTCATGTAGCCATTGCTTCATCTCTGGCGTCCCATCAGGGTTATTCCAAGCAATGAGGGTATTGTCCAAATCGACCAAAACAGCCTTGATCCCCTGCGCCTGCAAGCTTGGGACTGTCAGATCATAGACTGCTTCCACAGCAAAATCTGGCATGTAATTTTCAATCGCCATTCTGGCTCCTTTTCTTTTTAATTTCTAGCAATATTCTTTAAATATTGGGCTAAGACTACCCATAAAATGAGACTAGCTAGCAAAATATAAATCCAAGCATTTGGTTCATTTGCAAACGGTAAGGGAACATTCATTCCGAAGAATCCTGTAATAACCGCAAGGATAGCTAGTAAGACTGAGATAATTGTCAAAGTTGTCAAATTATCATTTAGATTATTATTTAGGATGTTGTTGTAAGAGGCTGAGAGTTGTTGCAAAACTTGAGAAATCAAGTCTGTCATCGAAACCAACTGATGCGCTTCAATCATGGCATCGTCAAACTGCTCTCTTTCTACCTCATTAAAATTGCGATAAAGAGCATGCCCTTGGATGTGTTCCAAGAGGAGACGATTTTGTTTGGCAGCAGCTGTCAGGTAAACCATACCAGTTTCCAAGTCAGAGAGGGCAAAGAGATTTTTTTTAGTTGTTTTTTGACGAAGAAGTGCACTGATTTCATCCTTACCTTTATCCATTTCTTCAATTACTGGATAATAAGCATTACTAATAATCTCTAAACTGGCAAAAAGAAATTTGTAGATTGAAACAACTTCATGGCTTTCAAGGTAGGTTGCCATACGTTTAATCACATAACTATTCTTGTGATTGCTAATTGTGATCAGCCGTTGTTTTTCAACGATAAAGGTCATCGGAATCGCTTCATAATATTCTTTGTCTTTTTCTAAATCAAGAACATTATAAATGAAGGTGACCGTTCCCGTTTCACGGTGGTAGTCCATGTGGGCACGCTCATTTCTATCCAGAGCATACTCGATAGTTTCCTTGTCCAATCCATAGACATCCGAAAGGTCTTCCATGTTTTTAATCTTGTCCACATCAAGGTCTATCCATGTACAATCGTGACCTAATTTTTTCTCTACAAATAGCATACTCTCTCCTTTACCAAACTCCTTCTATTGTACCACAAATCTGCTAAAATAGCCGGCCTATTCAGTACGAGATAGATTGCTGACGACGGTGATATTACGATTGGGAACAAAGTGAAGGGCTTGATCGTCACCTCGCAGTTGCGTTGTACGGATCCCTACGCTAACGACCTTTCCAGAAACGGTAATCGGTCCATTTGTGAGAACCACTTCATCACCCACATCAAGCTGGCGTTCAAAAAGGATGAAGAAGCCATTAATGACATCGGATAGAAAGCCTTGAGCCCCCATACCAATGGCCACCCCAGCAATCCCCGCACCAGCAAGGAGGCTGGAAACTGGCAAACCTAAAATAGACAGGATGCAATAGAGCAAGAAGAAATAAAGAATGTAGTTAAAGACATTCTCCAGCAAACGAGAAATGGTCTTTTGTCTGCCAGCATCTCGATTGGAAAATTTAAGTGAGGGCTTGACAATCTTTCGTACAGTCGCATGAAGCATCTTTTTAGCTATATAAAATAGTAAAAATAAAATCAAAAGAGAAATCACCTTGGTTAAGAGATTCTCTAACATGGTTGTTAAATCAAGTTTATCAAAATAGCGTTGAAAAAAATCTTGCATATAAAACTCCTTTTTCCTATTATACCATAAAATCGTCCTTCTCTTTTCTTTCATAATTATTCAATTATAGGCCCTTTTTTCAAAATATCACTTGCCTCTATAGCATATTTATACTATAATTATAAACAATACATTTGAAGGAGACTGCTATGAAACGAATCATTAGAGCCTGGACCAAGGCAAGCCTCATCAAACGAATCCTTATTGGAATGATTTCGGGAGCTACATTAGGGATGCTCTTTCCAAACCTTACAGGAATTGGCCTGCTTGGAGATCTCTTTGTAGGCGGACTGAAAGCCATCGCTCCTATTTTGGTTTTTGCCCTTGTTGCCAATGCCCTTTCCCAACACCAAAAGGGACAAAACACCAATATGAAAACTGTTATTTTCCTATACTTGCTCGGAACCTTTGCTGCTGCATTGGTAGCCGTTCTAGCTAGTTTCTTACTGCCTGTGCAAATCACCCTGACCAGTGCAAATACAGAAGTTGCTGCTCCTAACGGTATCGGTCAAGTCCTCAGCAACCTCTTGCTCAAACTGGTGGATAATCCTTTGAATGCCATTGTTGAAGCCAACTATATCGGGATTCTCTCTTGGGCAGTCGTCTTTGGCTTGGCTATGAGAGAGGCAAGTAAACACAGTAAAGAATTACTGAAAACTATGGCGGATGTCACCTCTAAAATCGTGGAATGGATTATCAATCTAGCTCCTTTTGGAATTTTAGGCTTGGTGTTTAAGACCATCTCAGACAAGGGTATTGCCAGTCTGGCCAACTACGGTGTCCTCCTAGGACTCTTGATTGCTACTATGGCCTTTGTCGCTCTCATCATCAACCCGCTCATCGCTTTTCTCTTTATGAGGAAAAATCCCTATCCCCTTGTTTTGAAATGTCTACGTGTCAGTGGTATTACAGCCTTTTTCACTCGTAGCTCTGCTGCAAATATCCCTGTCAATATGAAACTCTGCCAAGATTTGGGACTGAATCCTGACACCTACTCTGTCTCCATCCCGCTTGGTTCAACCATCAACATGGCTGGCGCTGCTGTTACCATAAATGTCCTGACCTTGGCTGCCGTCAACACACTCGGAATTTCGGTAGACTTTGGGACAGCATTTGTGCTCAGTGTCGTGGCTGCCATTTCTGCCTGCGGGGCCTCTGGAATCGCTGGGGGATCCCTTCTCCTCATTCCTGTAGCTTGTAGCCTCTTTGGGATTTCCAACGACTTGGCTATGCAGGTTGTCGGAGTCGGTTTTGTGATTGGAGTCGTGCAAGACTCCTGCGAAACAGCCCTGAATTCTTCTACAGATGTCCTCTTTACAGCGGTTGCCGAGTATGCTACAAACCGAAAACTTCGTCCCTAGTCTCTAACTCCTCGTTAAACACTTGACTCTATTAGTTTAGGAAATTTTCATGTCCCTCACTCAACGTACGACCAAACTGGTCTTAGCGACCTGTCTCGCTTGTTTTTTCGCTTACTTTTTAGATTTATCGTCAGCAGTTTCAGCCGGAATTATCGCTCTCTTAAGCCTCTCCGACACACGCAGAAGCACGCTGAAATTAGCACGTAACCGCCTCTTTTCCATGCTCCTAGCGCTCGCTATCGGTGTTCTAGCCTTTCAGCTGACGGGCTTTCACATCTGGAGTCTGGGCCTCTACCTGGCTCTCTATGTCCCTCTTGCTTACAAAATGGGCTGGGAAATCGGCATCACCCCTAGCAGTGTCTTGGTCGGTCATCTCTTGGTACAGGAGTCTACTTCCCCTGATCTCTTGCTTAATGAAGTACTCCTCTTTCTCATCGGGACAAGCTTTGCTCTATTGGTCAACCTTTATATGCCCTCTCGTGAGAAAGCCATCCAAAGCTACCACCTTCAGGTCGAAGAAAAGTTAAAAGACATCTTGCTTCGCTTTAAATACTATCTGTCGAGGGGAGACGGACGCAATCAAGCTCAACTCGTTGACCAATTAGACAAGCTCCTCGATGAGGCTCTCAAACTGGTCTACCTGGATCACTCGGACCATCTCTTTCACCAGACGGACTACCACATCCATTACTTTGAGATGAGGCAGCGACAAAGTCGTATTCTACGAAACATGGCCCAGCAGATCAATACCTGTCATCTGGCCGCAAGTGAGAGTTTGATCTTGGCCCAGCTCTTTTCAAAGATTGCTGCCCAGCTAAGTCAGACCAATCCTGCTCATGACTTACTTGATGACATCGAACGCTATCTGCAAGTCTTCCGCAATCGGAGTCTCCCGAAAACACGTGAGGAGTTTGAGACCCGTGCTACCCTCCTGCAGCTACTACGCGAAGCCGAAACCTTCATTCAGGTCAAGGTCAATTTTTATCAGAAATATGGAAACTAGAAAAACCTCAGAAGAATTCACGTACCATGATTTCTCTGGGGTTTTTAATTTACCTTTGACTTCAATTACCTTTACTATATGAAAAAATCCACGAATCAAAAACATTCGAGGACTTTTCTTACGACGTATTTAAGCAAAATGCCATACTGATTAGTAGATACCGATTATTTTCGCTGATGAGTTAGTAAGTCAGGTTACTAGCCAACTTTCTACCCGTTATGACGGCAAAACCCACGAATCGATAATATTCGTGGATTTTTCCTAGTGAAGCGTTTAGGTAAGCCGATTTTACACTACGACACGGAGTTTGGCAAATCGATTCTATTTGCCAAACGTAGTTAGTAAGGCAGTTAGCTAGTTCGCCAAATAGCGACTAGCGTCCAACAATTAGGAACTTTAGTTCCAATTGTTGGTGCTGAGTTACATTTTTTCCTCCAACTCTACATCTGGATACTTGTCCGCAAACCAGCGGAGGGCAAAGTCATTTTCAAAGAGGAAGACTGGTTGGTCGAAGCGGTCCTTGGCCAAAATATTGCGGCTTGAGGACATCCGTTCATCCAAGTCCTCAGGCTTGATCCAACGAACGGTCTTTTTACCCATTGGACTCATGACTACTTCTGCATTGTACTCGCCTTCCATGCGGTGCTTAAAGACTTCAAACTGGAGTTGTCCGACAGCTCCTAGCATGTACTCACCAGTTTGGTAATTCTTGTAAAGCTGAATGGCTCCTTCTTGCACCAATTGTTCGATACCCTTGTGGAAGGATTTTTGTTTCATAACGTTCTTAGCAGAAACTTTCATGAAAATCTCAGGTGTAAAGGTTGGAAGGGGTTCAAATTCAAACTTGTTTTTTCCAACCGTCAAGGTGTCTCCAACCTGATAAGTACCGGTATCGTAAACCCCGATGATATCACCTGCTACGGCATTGGTCACATTCTCACGACTTTCTGCCATAAACTGGGTGACATTAGAAAGCTTGGCAGTCTTCCCAGTACGAGGCAGATTGACACTCATCCCTCGCTCAAATTCACCCGATACGATACGGACAAAGGCGATACGGTCCCGGTGACGAGGGTCCATGTTGGCTTGGATTTTAAAGACAAATCCTGAAAAATCCTTGTCATAAGGATCCACAATTTCGCCATCTGTTTTCTTGTGTCCATGTGGTTCTGGAGCAAACTTAAGGAAGGTCTCAAGGAAGGTCTGCACCCCAAAGTTAGTAAGAGCTGAACCAAAGAAGACCGGAGTCAGTTCTCCTGCAAGAATAGCTTCCTCTGAAAACTCATTTCCTGCTTCTTGCAACAGTTCGATGTCGTCCTTAACCTGAGCGTAGAATGGATTGCTTCCAAAGAGCTTGTCCCCATCTTCTAGACTAGCAAAACGCTCATCTCCTTTATAGAGTTCCAAGCGTTGGTTATAGAGGTCGTACAAGCCTTCAAAGGCTTTCCCCATCCCGATTGGCCAGTTCATCGGATAGCTAGCTATACCTAGGACTTCTTCTAGTTCTTGCAAGAGGTCTAATGGCTCACGGCCATCACGGTCCAGCTTGTTCATAAAGGTAAAGACTGGAATGCCACGGTGCTTGACAACTTCAAACAATTTCTTGGTTTGGGCCTCGATACCCTTGGCAGAATCCACCACCATGACCGCAGCATCCACCGCCATCAAGGTACGATAGGTATCTTCTGAGAAGTCCTCGTGCCCTGGAGTGTCTAGGATGTTGACTCGTTTGCCGTCGTAGTCAAATTGCATCACAGATGAAGTGACCGAAATCCCACGTTGTTTCTCGATATCCATCCAGTCAGACTTGGCAAAAGTCCCTGTCTTCTTCCCTTTTACAGTACCAGCCTCACGAATCTCGCCCCCAAAGTAGAGCAACTGCTCAGTAATGGTTGTTTTCCCCGCGTCCGGGTGAGAAATAATGGCAAATGTACGGCGTTTCTTGATTTCTTCTTGAATAGTCATAAGTTCTCTTTCTTTGATTTTCTATTTTTAGTTGTTTCAGTAGTTAAGAATGATTTTTACATTGGATTTTACTATTCCTTTCAACTCTCCATTATATCGGATTTTGGGGAGTTTTTCAATTGCTCATCCGATGAAAAGGCAAGCTAGAGCACAGATTGCGCCTGATTCCTCTTTTTCCACCGTTTCTTGAACAAGATATCAAAGAGAACAAGAGCCAGTGAAAGGATGACCGACACAAGGAGGTACTTTAGCCATAGAGGAGCATTCGAGATAAACGGTGTATCTCTTAAGAGACCATAATTTCCACCCGTCACCTGATTAACCCAAACTAGAAAGAGGTTGAGGATAAAAGTATAGGCTACAATCATATATTTCTTGAGCAGACTCTTGTCATAGTGATTCATCAAGTAAACCAAGGAATTCACTAGAAGGGCATAGTGCCCAATCAAAAATGAAAAACTAGTAATATGGGGAAAATCATAGGGGTCAAAAACGGGGTAAACCAAAGCAAAGACCGCTCCACTTGCTCCTAAGAGGGCAAAATATTGCTTGCTCCGCCATTTATCAGGCAAGAAAACCACCGCAAACATAGCCAAACGGCAATGGTAAAATGGAAGGCTATTAGAAAATGGAATTCCAAAACCAACATACCAACTATATAGGGCTAGCAACTGGAGAATCTGAATCCACTTAAACAAGCGGACAAATTTCGGATTTTTGTGATAAGCAAGTGCTCCATAAATACAAAGCACTAAAAGAAGCATCATAGCCCCATACCAAAAGAGTGGAATAGGAGGAGGAACCGTTTGAGATCTGGTGATAAATTGATGGAACATATTTCTATCCTAACTCTTATTTTTTCTATTCTCTAGTTTAACCATTATAGCGAATTAGAAGCGATTTTTCAATTTCTATTTCTTTTCAGTTTGGCTCCCTTATTTATAGGAAAATATGGTAAAATAGAACAGACTAAAAATCATCATTTCACGAAAGGATGCAAGATGAAAATTACGCAAGAAGAGGTAACACACGTTGCCAATCTTTCAAAATTAAGATTCTCTGAAGAAGAAACTGCCGCCTTTGCGACCACCTTATCTAAAATTGTTGATATGGTTGAGTTACTGGGCGAAGTTGACACAACTGGTATTGCACCTACTACAACTATGGCTGACCGCAAGACCGTACTCCGCCCTGATGTGGCCGAAGAAGGAACAGACCGTGATCGCTTGTTTAAAAACGTACCTGAAAAAGACAACTACTATATCAAGGTACCAGCTATCCTAGATGATGGAGGAGATGCCTAATGACTTTTAATAACAAAACGATTGAAGACTTGCACAACCTCCTTGTCTCTAAGGAAATTTCAGCAACTGAATTGACACAAGCAACACTTGAAGATATTAAATCTCGAGAAACAGCTATCAACGCTTTCGTCACTATCGCTGAAGAGCAGGCTCTTGCTCAAGCCAAAGCCATTGATGAAGCTGGAATTGACGCTGATAATGTCCTTTCAGGAATTCCACTGGCAGTTAAGGATAATATCTCTACTGACAGTATCCTCACAACCGCTGCCTCAAAAATGCTCTACAACTACGAGCCAATCTTTGATGCGACAGCCGTTGCCAATGCCAAAGCTAAGGGTATGATTGTTATCGGAAAAACCAACATGGACGAGTTTGCCATGGGTGGTTCAGGTGAGACTTCCCACTACGGTGCGACTAAAAATGCTTGGGACCACAGCAAGGTTCCTGGTGGTTCATCAAGTGGTTCTGCGGCTTCTGTAGCTTCAGGACAAGTCCGTTTGTCACTTGGTTCTGATACTGGTGGTTCTATCCGCCAACCTGCTGCCTTCAACGGGATTGTTGGTCTCAAACCAACCTACGGAACAGTTTCACGTTTCGGTCTCATTGCCTTCGGTAGCTCATTAGACCAAATCGGACCTTTTGCACCAACTGTTAAAGAAAATGCCCTCTTGCTCAACGCGATTGCCAGCGAAGATGCTAAAGACTCTACTTCTGCTCCTGTCCGCATTGCCGACTTTACTTCAAAAATCGGTAAAAACATCAAGGGCATGAAAATTGCTTTGCCTAAAGAATATCTCGGTGAAGGGATTGACCCAGAGGTTAAGGAAAGAATCCTGAACGCCGCTAAACACTTTGAAAAACTTGGTGCTATCGTTGAAGAAGTCAGCCTTCCTCACTCTAAATATGGTGTTGCCGTTTACTATATTATCGCTTCATCAGAAGCTTCATCAAACTTGCAACGCTTTGACGGTATCCGTTACGGCTACCGCGCAGAAGATGCAAGCAACCTTGATGAAATCTATGTAAACAGCCGTAGTCAAGGTTTCGGTGAAGAAGTAAAACGCCGTATCATGCTGGGTACTTTCAGCCTTTCATCAGGTTACTACGATGCCTACTACAAAAAGGCTGGTCAGGTCCGTACCCTCATCATCCAAGATTTCGAAAACGTCTTTGCGGATTACGACTTGATTTTGGGACCAACTGCTCCAAGCGTTGCCTATGACTTGGACTCACTCAACCACGACCCAGTTGCCATGTACTTGGCTGACCTTTTGACCATCCCTGTCAACTTGGCAGGTCTCCCAGGAATTTCGATTCCTGCTGGATTTGCTCAAGGTCTCCCTGTCGGACTCCAATTGATCGGTCCTAAATACTCAGAAGAGACCATTTACCAAGCTGCTGCTGCTTTTGAGGCGACAACAGACTACCACAAACAACAACCCGTGATTTTTGGAGGTGATAACTAATGAACTTTGAAACAGTCATTGGACTTGAAGTCCACGTTGAGCTCAACACCAATTCAAAAATCTTCTCACCTACATCTGCCCACTTTGGGAATGACCAAAATGCCAACACCAACGTGATTGACTGGTCCTTCCCAGGAGTTCTGCCAGTTCTCAATAAAGGGGTTGTCGATGCTGGTATCAAGGCAGCTCTTGCCCTCAACATGGGCATCCACAAGCACATGCACTTTGACCGCAAGAACTACTTCTATCCTGATAATCCTAAAGCCTACCAAATTTCTCAGTTTGATGAACCTATCGGTTATAACGGCTGGATTGAAGTGGAGCTAGAAGATGGTACAACCAAGAAAATCGGTATCGAACGCGCTCACCTAGAGGAAGATGCTGGTAAAAACACCCACGGTACAGATGGCTACTCTTATGTTGACCTCAATCGTCAAGGGGTGCCATTGATTGAGATTGTATCTGAAGCCGACATGCGTTCTCCTGAAGAAGCCTATGCTTATCTGACTGCCCTCAAGGAAGTTATCCAGTACGCTGGCATTTCTGACGTTAAGATGGAAGAAGGTTCCATGCGCGTGGATGCCAACATCTCCCTTCGTCCTTATGGTCAAGAGAAATTCGGTACCAAGACTGAGTTGAAGAACTTGAATTCCTTCTCAAATGTTCGCAAGGGTCTTGAATACGAAGTCCAACGTCAAGCTGAAATCCTTCGCTCAGGTGGTCAAATTCGCCAAGAAACACGCCGTTACGACGAAGCTAACAAAGCAACCATCCTCATGCGTGTCAAGGAAGGGGCTGCAGACTACCGCTACTTCCCAGAACCAGACCTACCCCTCTTTGAAATCTCTGATGAGTGGATCGAAGAAATGCGTACAGAGTTGCCAGAGTTCCCAAAAGAACGCCGTGCTCGCTACGTTGCTGACCTTGGCTTGTCAGACTACGATGCTAGTCAGTTGACTGCAAACAAAGTTACTTCTGACTTCTTTGAAAAAGCTGTTGCCCTCGGTGGCGATGCCAAACAAGTCTCTAACTGGCTCCAAGGCGAAGTCGCTCAATTCTTGAATGCTGAAGGCAAGACACTGGAACAGATCGAATTGACACCAGAAAACTTGGTAGAAATGATTGCCATCATCGAAGACGGCACTATTTCTTCTAAGATTGCCAAAAAAGTCTTTGTCCACCTGGCTAAAAATGGCGGTGGCGCGCGTGAATACGTGGAAAAAGCAGGCTTGGTCCAAATCTCAGATCCAGCTATCTTGATTCCAATTATCCACCAAGTCTTTGCTGATAACGAAGCCGCTGTTGCCGACTTCAAGTCAGGCAAACGAAACGCAGACAAGGCCTTCACAGGATTCCTTATGAAAGCAACCAAAGGACAAGCCAACCCACAAGTCGCCCTTAAACTGCTTGCACAAGAATTGGCGAAATTGAAAGACAGTGAGTAATTTACGCTTTATACACTTTTTTCTACTTTTAAACCGAGAATGAGACAAGCAGAATAAATGAACAAATTTTTACGATTGCTATTTGTCTTAGTCATCATCGCTATGTTAGGCGCTTCTATACTACAAATTTTCTTTCCATCGTACATGGGAAGCCACTCCGGGTACGGAATATCTGCTGGTTGGCAACGAGAAATTGGAATATGGAATTTAGCTGTATTGATTATTATTCTCGCTGTCAATATTAAATACGATTGGTTCTATCTACGAATCGCACTTCTTGCTCTCATTATTGGCGGAATTGGAATAGGAACAAATCACTTACTCAATTATATGGAGTATCACTCTCCTGTAAATGCTATCGGTGCTTTTGAAAATTACTTGCTAGCAATAGGGTGGATTGTGGGATGGCTCATCGAGCGCCATTCCATAAAGAAAAAGAAGCTAAATGCTAGTAAATAACACCTAGTGTATCTTAGATGATTTTTAAAGGTTATTAAATAGTTTAATAATCATTCGAATTCAGAATTCTACCTTTTCAATCATATAGTTAGGAGACACATGAAAAAGTTTTACGCTCTTTTAATGACCTGTTTATTACTTGTTTTTCTTGTCATGCCTCAAATCGTTGATGCGGGTGTCGGACATTCCAGAAGTGGTAGCAGCAGTCGTAGTAGCTCCAGAAGTAGCTCTAGAAGTAGCAATCGTTCAAGTGGAGGAGGAAGTCGCTCTGGTGGCTCATCCTATCACTACTACCGCTCTGGATACGGATCATCCTCTAGTAGCTCTGCTAGCTCACCCTATCTAGGATTTATGGTAATACTCGTAGGTGCCATTGTTTTAGTGGTTATCGTTAAATCCTTAAAAAATAAAGCAAATAGTTCAAGCACAAGCCACAGTAACACCAACTATCAACCAATCCACCGACGAATTGAACATAACACTTTAGCCATTAGTCATGTGAAAAACGGGGATCCAAACTTTGACGCCGAGGCCTTCACCTCTTGGGTTAAAGAGATTTACCTTAAATTGCAGGTTGCCTGGACTGAGAAAAATTGGAACTCTGTCCGAGCTTTAGAAAGTACTAGTCTCTATTCTCAGCATAGCACCCAACTTGAGGACCATATTCGTGCTAAAACAACCAATGTTTTAGAGAAAGTGTGTATCGAAAATGTTCGCATCAAGGAGTTCATTGAAAATCCTGACGGAAACGATACCTTAGTAGTAATCCTATCGTCTACCTTGCGGGACTATGTCATTGACGATGAGAGTCGTCGTGTACTTGAAGGAGATCCTAAAAAAGATCTCTTCACCGTGTATCAATTGAACTTTATTCGCAAACACGGCAGCCAAACTGAATCAACTGTTCAAGAGGATGCCGTCAGCGACCACTGTCCAAACTGTGGCGCGCCACTGAAAATATCAGCTATTAGCAAATGCGACTATTGCGGTGCTGAATTAACACGCAGTCCAAACCAATGGGTACTCGATACCTACGATGTTGTAGATGAAGACGAACTATATAATTAGGAGGAATTATGGGATTTATACGTGCAGCCTTATCAGCAGGCTTAAATAGTTTTAATGACAGTAAATTCAAGGAAGCCATTGTCCTTCCAGACAATGTCTCTGGCGATGCCTTGGCCATCAAGGGACAATTACTCACAAAAGACCCCGATGGACGTTCTCGTCATAGCAATCAAAATACAGGCCTCTTGTCGGACGGCAGTGTGGTTATCGTTCCTCAAGGCCATAGCGCTGTTTTGGTAAATAACGGTACCTTCCTTGGCGACGTCCTCGAAGCTGGTAGCCACGAATGGCAAGCTGGTGATAACGCTTGGCTCCTTGAAAAAGGTGGCTTAAAAGGTACTTGGGAAAACTTTAAAAATCGTTTCTCTTTCGGTGGACAAGTCATCACCCAACAGGAAATTATCTTTATCCGCATGCAACCTATCGCGGGCAATAAGTTCGGCACACAAAATGCGGTCGAATATTTCAGTGAACGTTACCAACAACTGCTCAACATCCGTTTCTATGGCTTGTTTGATGTAAAAATCGCGGATCCAGTTCTCTTCTATGTGAGCTCTGTTAGTCAGCAAATTACAGATAGCCAACCATATACTCTTCAGGATGTTGCTCAAGGAACGCTCCGTCAAAATATCGCACCAAAAATCGCAATTGCCATTGCCAAATATACCAACGAAAACAAGGTTGATATCTATAGCCTCAATGCCAACCAAGATACCTTTAACGAACTCGCTAAACAAGAGGTCAACAAGGTTTGGACAGGCCTCTACGGAATTGAAGCAACTAATATCTTGCTTGAAGACCTCAGCTACGACCAAGAAAGTCTTGATATCGTTCGCAAGCTTGATAGTGAGCTGGTGGCAATGAAGTACAACACGATTGAAATCGAAGAACGCCGTGCTCGCAACGAAGCGCTTATTGCTGCAGCTGCCAACGAAGGAAATGGCAATGGGATGAACATGTTTATGGGCATGAATCTTGGCCAAACTCTGGGTGGTCAATTCAGCCAACAAGTCCAAAATCAAGCACAGGCTCAAAATACTGGACAAACTGCCAGCAAGAATTTTTACATCGAAGTCGATGGAAAATACGTCCTCGTTACCAAAGACGAAGATGGAAATATCGTACCAGTCAACTAATTAAGCTCCTTCTGACATTTGAGTAATGTTGTCTTTTATGGTACAATAAAGAGTAAATTATTTTATTAAAGAGGTAAAAACATGATTGAAGCAAGTAAATTAAAGGCTGGTATGACCTTTGAAACAGCTGACGGAAAATTGATCCGCGTTTTGGAAGCTAGCCACCACAAACCAGGTAAAGGAAACACGATCATGCGTATGAAATTGCGTGATGTCCGTACTGGTTCTACATTTGACACAAGCTACCGTCCAGAGGAAAAATTTGAACAAGCTATTATCGAGACTGTCCCAGCTCAATACTTGTACAAAATGGATGACACAGCATACTTCATGAATACAGAAACTTACGACCAATACGAAATCCCTGTAGTCAACGTTGAAAACGAATTGCTTTACATCCTTGAAAACTCAGATGTGAAGATCCAATTCTACGGAACTGAAGTGATTGGTGTCACAGTTCCTACTACTGTTGAATTGACAGTTGCAGAAACTCAACCATCTATCAAAGGTGCTACTGTTACAGGTTCTGGTAAACCAGCAACGATGGAAACTGGACTTGTCGTAAACGTTCCAGACTTCATCGAAGCAGGACAAAAACTCGTTATCAACACTGCAGAAGGAACTTACGTTTCTCGTGCCTAATCTCTAGAAAGAGGTCATTCTATGGGAATTGAAGAACAACTTGGCGAAATCGTTATCGCCCCACGTGTACTTGAAAAAATCATTGCTATTGCTACTGCAAAAGTAGAGGGTGTACACTCTTTTTCAAACAAATCAGTATCTGACACCCTTTCAAAACTTTCTCTTGGCCGTGCTGTTTATCTTAAAAACGTGGACGAAGAGCTCACAGCAGATATCTATCTCTACCTTGAGTACGGAGTAAAAGTTCCTAAGGTAGCTGTTGCGATCCAGAAAGCTGTCAAAGATGCAGTCCGCAATATGGCTGATGTAGAACTCGCTGCTATCAATATCCACGTTGCAGGTATCGTTCCAGATAAAACACCAAAACCAGAATTGAAAGATCTATTTGACGAGGACTTCCTCAATGACTAGTCCACTATTAGAATCTAGACGCCAACTCCGTAAATGCGCTTTTCAAGCTCTCATGAGCCTTGAGTTCGGTACGGATGTCGAAACTGCTTGTCGTTTCGCCTATACTCATGATCGTGAAGATACTGATGTGCAACTTCCAGCCTTTTTGACAGAGCTAGTTTCTGGTGTTCAAGCTAAAAAGGAAGAACTAGACAAGCAAATCACACAGCATTTAAAAGCAGGTTGGACCATCGAACGTTTAACGCTCGTGGAGAGAAACCTCCTTCGCTTGGGAGTCTTTGAAATCACTTCATTTGACACCCCTCAGCTGGTTGCTGTTAATGAAGCTATCGAACTTGCAAAGGACTTCTCAGATCAAAAATCTGCCCGTTTTATCAATGGACTGCTCAGCCAGTTTGTAACAGAAGAATAGTAAAAAGAAAAAGTGTTTGACAGCTATCAAACGCTTTTTTCTTTGCCTCCCACTATCTAAAAAAATGATAATAGATATAATTGTAAACAAAAATCCAGATAGGTTTTGCATAATTGAGAAAGTTAAAAAAACTATGGCAGAGAATCGTTAATCTCAGATTGTCGGTAGAACGATAAACAAGGGCAAAAAAGAGACCAATCAGACTATAATATAATAAACTAATTGGGTCTCGGTGAGATAGGATCAAATGACTAAGTCCAAAGATAAGGCCTGATAAGATGACATCTAAATAGAACTTTGACTTAGTAAAGAAGGTGTTCATAAAATACCCACGATCAAGCGTCTCTTCCAAAATAGGACCAATAACGACTGTTAAGATAAAACTAAGAACTGTAGATAGAACAGTTGGTTGTCCATTTGAAAGTACCACCGCAAAATAGACATCATGAATATTCCTATGATTAATCAAATGAGCAAAACGTGCCCAAAAATTACCGAGAATCTGATGAACCACATAACATGCAAACAAGTAAAAGATAGTTGACCAGTTCCAGCTCTTTTTCTCAAAGATAAAGGGCATCTTTTTCTTTTTTAACCACCAAATTAATAGAAGGAAACTTCCTACTAATCCCATTGTTAAAATAAGAGAGTAGACATCAGCGCCTAACCCTAAAATTATCGTCACATACAAACCAATTGTTTGCGGTAAATAGGTAGATAGTAAAATAATAAGCAAAAATATTCCAAATTGTCTTAGTTTCTTTGTGTTTTTCATCGTTCTTTTTTGAAAGATTATCCTGCTTGGAAACCGTACTTCCAAGCATCCCTATAAGAATTAAGTGCTTCTTGCCCCATATAGGGAGCAAATTTTCTATAATATAACCCATCTACCACAACCATTTTCCCAAATAGCAAGACCGCCTGAAACTTGCTCTAAGTCTTTAGACGAAAGAACTGTAAATGTTTCTGTACCTGCCGTTGCAAGCACATCCTTAAAATTAATTTTTGTAAGCTTATATCTACAGTATAAATCTTTTTTGTCTATTTTATAGTCTATCTCCTCAACTGTCAATTTTTCGTCCTGAATGGTAGCTTTACTCATTGAAAAACAAGAAATTGATAAAAAAGATTTCTCTATCTTCCTATCAAATTAGAAAAAGTGTTTGACTTCCACTATCTAAAAAAATGATAATAGACATAATTATAAACAAAAATCCAAATAGGTTTTGCATAAATGAGAAAGTTGAAAAAACTATGGCACAGGATGGTGATTTTTAGATTCTTTGTCCAACGGTAGACAAGGGCATAGAAGAGGCCGCCCAAACTATAAATAATCAAACTGATAGGATCTCGGTGAGTTAGGATTAAATGACTAAGTCCAAAGATAAGAGCAGATAGGATAACATCCAGATAGTACTTGGATTGGGGAAAGAAGGTATTCATAAAGTACCCTCTATGAATCAGTTCCTCTAATATAGGTCCGACGATTACTGTTAAACTAAAACTGAGAACAGTTGATAGAAAAGTTGGTTGCCCATTGGAGTATAGAATCGAAAGAAGGTCTTGAAAGATATACTTGTTATCAATTAGGTGATGAAACTGTAACTGAAAAGCATCCACCAATTGACGATCAAAATAAGTAGCCACTAGACCAACTACAAGATAAAAGAATTTTGACTTCTTTGAACCCTTTTTTTCAAAAATATAGAGCATCTCTTTCTTTTGGAGCCAGTAGATAAATAATAGCAAAAGAGCTATTACTTCAACTGTTAAAAAGATAGAATAGCCATCTATCCCCCATCCTAAAAACTTAGTTAAATGCATAATCCCTAACTCTGGTAGATAAACCGATAGAAATACCAGTGATGTATAGACTCCCAAATGCCCTAGTTTTTTCATACTTACCCCTTTAAATTATTAGAACATTAAGGTATAATTCCGTTACCATAACCAGTCATTCTAGTACATATTGTACTTGAATCAGTTGCAATGCTGTAAGCATAAGGCCAACTCCAATAATAATCATCAACCAACCAAATCATGCCACCACCTGAAACTTGTTCTAAGTCCTCAGATGAAAGAACTGTAAATGTTTCTGTACCTGTCATATCAAGTAGCTCCTTAAAATAAATTTTTGTAAGCTTACATCTACAGTACATATCTTTTTGTCTATTTTATAGTCTATCTCCTCAACTGTCAATTTTTCACCCTAAATGGTAGCTTTACTCATTGAAAAACAAGAAATTGATAAAAGAGATTTCTCTATCTCCCCATCAAATTAGAAAAAGGTTTGACAGATATCAAACGCTTTTTTCTTTATCTCCTAACTTCCTACTATCTAAAAATCAAATAATAGATATAAAATAAGATCGACGGAGCATAGGGAATTGCATTATAGAAACTATGACAAACAATGGTAAACCGAAGACTACCCGTAACTCGATAAACAACTGTAAATAGAAGACCAAGAATACTATAAATGATGAGACTGATGGGGTCACGATGAGATAGAACTAAGTGACTGAGCCCGAAGATGAAAGAAGACAAAATCACATCCAAATAAAACTCCGACTTCGGAAAGAAGGTATTCATAAAATAACCCCTATAGATTGTCTCCTCAACAACAGGTACAATCGAAATGTTAAAGATTAAAAATATAAGACTTGATAGAGTCGTTTCTCTCCCGTTTAAGTAAAGTTCTGAAAGAAGGTCTTGGAAAATAAAGCTATGGTCAATCAATCGAATATTCTGCATTCTAAATCCATTTAAAAAAGAATAGATAAGGAAACAAGCCACTAAGAAAGCGAGATAAGACCAGCGCCAACCCTTTTTGTCGAAGATAAAGAGCATCTTCTTCTTTTTCAACCACAAAACGAATAAAAAGAAAATAAGCAACACTTCTCCAACTAGGAAGATTATATAGCTGTCCATTCCTAAACCAAAGGTTCTAGCTAGAGTTATAGCCCCTAATGGCGTTAAATAAATGTACAGGAACATTAAAATCATACAGATTCCTAAATGTATTGTCTTTTTCATTCTTTCTCTCCTAATTGTAAACTCTCTATTAGGGCAATATAGAGGATAGACCATTGATTGTTTTTCTTATTTATCTAGAGTATTCATGTTTATCCATGCTCTATTATCAAAATAGCTAGAACAAATTGTTCTAGCTTTTAAGTTTTCTTAGTATTTTCTAAAGCGTTGGTAACGTTCTTCGATAAGTTGGTCGAGTGGTAGTTCTTGCAATCTATCTAGTTCTGCACGCAATTCATTTTTAACGCAACCTAGCAGTTCTTTACTTGACAGCCCTGCTTCTGAGATTACCTTGTCTACGATTCCCATTTCTAGGAGTTCATGTGAAGTGATTTTCATCAATTCCGCTGCTTCCATAGCACGACTTCCATCCTTCCAAAGGATAGAGGCAAATCCTTCCGGGCTAAGTACTGCGTAGATTGAGTTTTCTAACATCCAGACACGGTTAGCTACGGCTAGAGCTAGAGCACCACCAGATCCTCCTTCACCGATAATAATCGCGATGATTGGAACCTTGAGGTCGCTCATTTCCATCAGGTTTCGGGCGATTGCTTCACCTTGTCCACGTTCCTCGGCTCCAACACCTGGGTAAGCACCCGCCGTATTGATAAAGGTCACAACTGGACGGCCAAATTTCTCTGCCTGTTTCATCAGTCGAAGAGCCTTACGATAGCCTTCTGGATGAGGTTGGCCGAAATTTCGTTTGAGGTTGTCATGAAGACTCTTCCCCTTTTGGATACCAACGACAGTTACTGCCTGTTCACCTAACCAGCCAATTCCGCCGATAACCGCACCATCATCACGAAAAGACCGATCTCCATGCAATTCGATAAACTCATCAAAGATGCCATTGGCAAAATCAAGTGCGGTCAAGCGACTCTGCTCGCGTGCCTCTCTGACTATTTTTGCAATATTCATCCGCGACTTCCTCCATGCAATCTCACTAATTTAGCAATTGTTTCAGGCAATTCTCTCCGTTTGACAATTGCATCAACAAATCCATGTTCAAGCAAAAATTCTGCCTTTTGGAAGTCATCCGGCAAGGTCTCCCGAACTGTATTTTCGATAACACGACGCCCAGCAAAACCAACCAAACTTTGGGGTTCCGCTAGAATAATATCACCTTCCATAGCAAAAGAAGCAGTCACCCCACCTGTTGTCGGATCGGTTAAAATAGTTAGATAAAAAAGTCCTGCCTTGGAATGGCGTTGAACTGCCGCAGAAATCTTGGCCATCTGCATCAAGCTCATGATTCCTTCTTGCATACGGGCTCCACCAGAAGCTGTGAAGAGAACGACTGGTAGGTTTTCTACCGTTGCATACTCAAACAAGCGCGTGATTTTTTCACCCACAACGGTTCCCATAGAAGCCATGATAAAGTTTGAATCCATGATCCCAAGGGCAACTTTTTGTCCCTTGATGCTAGCTGTACCAGTTAGTACTGCTTCATCCAAACCTGTCTTTTCACGCATACTAGCAAGTTTTTTCTGGTAGCCAGGAAAGTTTAATGGATCTTGAGTTTCAATACCTGTAAACATCTCCACAAAGCTACCAGAATCAATCGTCAAATCCAAGCGTTCCTGAGCTGAAATACGGAAAGTATAGCTACAATGGGGACAAATTCGTTCGCTCCCAAGATCCTTTTGGTAAATGGTGTGTTTACAACCAGGACACTGGGAGAAGAGTTCATCCGGAACCTCAGGCTTGGCTTGTGGTTTCTGCCTTACGTAACGGTTAGGATTAATCCGAATATACTTATCCTTTTTACTAAATAGAGCCATAACTCCCCCTTTTAGTTCTCATACTGTTTGAAAGTCTATTCTTTTTCTTGGTATTTTGGCAAGAAAGTTTCCATCAAGAAAGAAGTATCGTAGTCACCAGCGATAACTCGGCGATCTGAAATCAGATCCAACTGGAAGTCTGCATTGGTTTGCACTCCTTCAATATCAAGTTCATAAAGTGCCCGTTGCATCTTCATTAAGGCATCAAAACGATTCTCCCCATGAACAATGATTTTGGCAATCATACTATCATAGTAAGGAGGAATGGTATAACCTGGATAAACTGCTGAGTCCACGCGCAAACCAACTCCTCCACTTGGAAGGTAGAGGTTAGTGATTTTTCCTGGGCTTGGAGCAAAGTTAAATGCTGGATTTTCCGCATTGATCCGGCACTCGATAGCATGACCTCGTAGGACGATATCTTCTTGTTTGAAAGGTAAAGGTTGCCCGGCAGCAATGCGAATCTGTTCCTTCACGATATCAACACCTGAAACAAACTCTGTGACTGGGTGTTCAACTTGCACACGAGTATTCATTTCCATGAAGTAGAAATTGCCACTCGCTTCATCGAGCAGAAATTCAATCGTTCCTGCATTTTCATAGCCTACAGACTCTGCTGCACGAACGGCTGCAGCACCAATTTCATGACGAAGGGTTTTGCCAATCGCAATGGATGGGCTTTCTTCTAAGACCTTTTGGTTATTCCGTTGGAGTGAACAATCCCGTTCACCAAGATGGACAACATGACCCTCTTGATCTGCAAGAATCTGAACTTCGATATGGCGAGCTGGATAAATCACACGCTCAAGATACATAGCGCCATTTCCAAAATTGGCCTTGGCTTCACTGGATGCTGTCTCAAAGGCTGCGACCAAGTCTTCTGCCTTTTCAACCTTACGAATCCCTTTTCCACCACCACCTGCCGATGCCTTAAGCATGACTGGATAGCCAATTTTTTCTGCAACTGCAAGTGCCTCTTCAGCCGTGTGAACTTCACCATCAGATCCTGGGATAACTGGAACCCCAGCCTTGATCATTTGCTCACGCGCATTGATCTTATCTCCCATGGTATCCATTACAGCCCCAGAAGGGCCGATAAACTTAATCCCCACTTCATCACACATAGTGGCAAACTTGGAGTTTTCGCTAAGAAATCCAAAACCTGGATGGATGGCTTCTGCCTCTGTCAAGACTGCAGCAGATAAAATAGCGTTGATATTGAGATAAGATTCTGTCGCCTTACCAGGTCCAATACAGATAGCTTCATCCGCTAGGAGTGTGTGAAGAGCTTCCTTATCAGCAGTTGAATAAACTGCCACGGTCGCAATGCCCAATTCACGCGCAGCTCGAATAATGCGAACCGCAATCTCACCACGGTTGGCAATCAAAATTTTACGAAACATGGAGAACCTCCTTAGTTTCCAATTGCAAAGGTAAGAGTACCACTCGCTGCAAGCTTGCCATCTACTTCAGCCTTTGCTTCAACCACGGCAATCGTACCACGACGTTTCACAAAGGTTGCCGTCATGACTAATTGATCACCTGGTACAACTTGCTTCTTGAACTTAACCTTATCCATGCCAGCATAGAAGACCAGTTTCCCTTTATTTTCAGGTTTGGACAATTCCAAGACACCAGCAGTCTGAGCCAAGGCCTCCATGATAAGAACACCTGGCATGACTGGGTATTGAGGAAAATGACCATTGAAGAAAGGTTCGTTGATGGTCACATTTTTAATGGCAACAATGGTATCTTCGCTCACTTCCAAGACACGATCCACTAGGAGCATGGGGTAGCGATGGGGTAGTGCTTCTTTGATTCCTTGAATATCGATCATTTGATGCGTACCAATCCTTTACCGAACTCAACCATTTCTTCATTTGAAACGAGAATTTCTGTCACCACACCATCCTTAGGTGCAGGAATTTCATTCATGACTTTCATGGCTTCGATGATCACCAAAGTCTGACCTTTTTTAACACTGTCTCCGACTGTGACAAAGGCAGGTTTATCTGGTCCAGCAGCCAAGTAAGCCACCCCTACAAGTGGACTTTCAACGACATCACCCTCTGGAGCAACCGTCGTTTCAGCTGGTGCTGGAGCTTCTTTTACTGGACTCTCTACTGGAGTCGAAGGGGCTGAAACTACTGGACTTGCAGCTACTGCAGTTGGCACTGGAGCAACTTGAGCTGGTACTTCAGAAACCATTCTTGCTTCATTCTTACTAAACTGCAATTCGTCCGTTCCATTTTTATAAGAAAATTCTCTCAAACTTGACTGGTCAAATTGAGCCATCAAGTCCTTGATCTCATTTAGATTCATAATTATTTATTCTCCCAACGTTTGAAAGCAAGAACCGCATTGTGTCCACCAAAACCAAAAGTGTTTGAAATAGCATAAGGGATTTCTTGCTCCAAGCCTTGTCCATAAACGACATTCGCTTCGATATAGTCTGACAACTCACTTGTCCCAGCTGTCATTGGTACAAAGTTATGACGCATGGCTTCGATGGTAGCGATTGTTTCTACTGCCCCTGCAGCACCAAGCAAGTGTCCTGTAAAGGACTTGGTTGAAGATACTGGTACTTCTTTACCAAGAACAGCTACAATGGCACTACTTTCTCCTTTTTCATTAGCAGGAGTTGAAGTTCCATGGGCATTGACATAAGCCACTTGCTCCGGAGAAATTTCTGCTTCTTCCAAAGCTAGTTTAATCGCCTTAATCGCACCTTGACCTTCTGGATGAGGTGAAGTCATATGATAAGCATCACAGGTATTTCCATAACCAACTACTTCAGCCAAGATAGTCGCTCCACGTTTTTCAGCATGTTCAAGACTCTCAAGAACCAGCATTCCAGAACCTTCTCCCATCACAAAACCATTACGGTCTTTGTCAAACGGAATAGAAGCACGAGTTGGATCCTCTGTAGTTGATAGGGCAGTCAAGGCTTGGAAACCAGCGATGGCAAAAGGAGTGATAGATGATTCTGATCCACCTACTAACATGACATCTTGGAAACCAAACTTGATTGAACGGAAGGCATCGCCAATCGCATCATTTGATGAGGCACAGGCTGTATTGATTGATTTACAAACACCGTTTGCTCCAAAGCGCATGGCAACATTACCTGAAGCCATATTTGGCAAGGCTTTTGGAAGTGTCAATGGCTTAACACGTTTTGGGCCTTTTTCGTGAAGACGGATAACTTGGTCTTCGATTTCTTTAATTCCCCCAATACCAGAAGCCACGATGACACCAAAGCGATCTTTATCGATTGTTTCTACATCAAGATTAGCATTTGTCACCGCTTCTTGAGCTGCGTACAAGGCATACAAAGAATAGTTATCAAAACGGTTGGTATCTTTTTTGACAAAGTATTTATCAAAGGGGAAATCTTGAACTTCTGCCGCATTGTGCACAGCAAATTCGCTATGGTCAAACTTAGTGATTTCTCCAATCCCGATTTTCCCAGTTTGCAAACTGTTCCAAAATTCTTCTGGAGTATTTCCGATAGGAGAGGTCAATCCATAACCTGTTACTACAACTCGATTTAGTTTCATCTGTCTTACCTATATCTTTCCTTATTTTTTACATGCTAAGTCCGCCATCAACAGCGAGAACTTGTCCAGTCAAATAATCCTGTCCAGCCAGGAACACTGTAGCATCTGCGATATGTTCTGCTTGACCGAAATATTTCATTGGGATTTGGGCCAATGTCGCTTCCTTGACCTTATCAGACAAAACAGCAGTCATATCTGACTCGATCATTCCTGGTGCAAGAGCATTTACGCGTACGTTGCGATTGGCAACTTCACGTGCAACTGACTTGGTAAAACCAATCAAACCTGCTTTAGAAGCTGCATAGTTGGCTTGTCCGATATTTCCCATCAAACCGACCACACTAGACATGTTGATAATCGCACCTTCACGTGCCTTGATCATCTGTTTCAAGACTGCTTGCGTCATGTTGAAAGCACCTGTCAAGTTAATCTTAATCACTTTTTCAAAGTCTTCTTCGGTCATCTTGAGCATAAGCGTATCTTGAGTAATCCCAGCATTGTTGACCAAGACATCGACAGAACCGAGTTCTGCAATTGCTTGATCTACCATACGCTTGGCATCTGCAAAGTCTGAAACATCACCTGAGATTGGCACTACTTTAACACCATAGTTTGAAAACTCAGCCAGCAATTCTTCTGAGATTGCTCCTCGACTATTCAAGACTACATTAGCGCCTAGTTGGGCAAATTTGTGAGCAATGGCAAGTCCGATACCACGACTTGAACCTGTTACAAAGACATTTTTGTTTGTAAGTTGCATTCTATCTCTCCTGTTTCCTGTTGTATTTTGTGGGAGAAGGGATCATTAGTTTCCTAACAAAGCATCCAAGCTTGCTTGGTCTTCAACGTTAGCTAGCTGAGCTGTTTTATCGATTTTTTTGACAAAGCCTGATAGGACCTTACCAGGACCAATTTCAATAAAGTTGGTTACCCCAGCATCCTGCATCACAGCAATACTTTCATAAAAACGAACAGGTTCTTTGACCTGACGCGTCAAAAGCTCTTGGATTCGATCTTTTTCCATAACAGCAGCTTCCGTATTGCCAACTAGTGGGCAAGTAAAATCAGAGAAACTCACTCCCTCAAGAGCACCAGCTAGTTGCTGACTGGCTGGCTCAAGTAGGGCTGTATGGAAAGGACCCGATACATTTAAAGGAATCAATCGTTTTGCTCCTGCTTCCTGCAAGAGTTCAACTGCGCGGTCAACCGCAACCACCTCGCCACCGATAACGATTTGGCTTGGGGTGTTGTAGTTAGCTGGAGTCACTACTCCAACTTTAGAGGCTGTTTCACAAGCTTCCTCAATCACTTCGACTGGAGTATTCAGAACGGCAACCATCTTTCCAGAGCCTGCAGGTGCAGCCTCTTCCATATAAGCACCACGCTTAGCAACCAAGGCAACAGCATCCTCAAAGTCCAAGGCACCACTTGCTACAAGAGCAGAATATTCCCCAAGAGACAATCCTGCTACCATATCCGGCTGGTAGCCCTTTTCTTTCAATAGTCGGTAAATAGCAACCGAAGTCGCTAAAATAGCTGGTTGCGTATAGCGAGTCTGGTTTAACTTGGTTTCTTCCTTATCAATCAAGTCACGAAGGTCATAACCCAAAACCTGACTGGCTTGGTCAATTGTTTCCTTGACGATAGGGTAGTGATCATAGAGATCACGCCCCATCCCTAGATACTGAGCACCTTGACCCGCAAATAGAAAGGCTGTTTTAGTCATTTCTTACAACTCCTGCCCAACGAGAGGCTTCTTCTTGAATTTTTTTGGCTGCGCCATAGTATAGATCTTTTAGGATTTCTTCGACAGTTTCCTCTTTAGAAACCAAACCAGCAATCTGACCTGCCATGACAGATCCACCTTCTACATCTCCATGAACAACGGCTTTAGCAAGAGCACCAGCTCCCATTTGTTCAAAGATTTCTAGATCTGGATTTTCTTGTTTAAAGGCATCTTTTTCAGCCTGCTCAAAGTCACGTGTCAATTGGTTTTTAATGGCACGAACAGCATGTCCAAAGTGTTGAGCTGAAATAGTCGTATCAATATCACGCGCCTTTAAGATTTTTTCCTTGTATTTTGGATGGGCGTTAGATTCTTTAGCTACCACGAAACGCGTACCAACTTGAACGGCCTCAGCACCAAGCATAAAGCCTGCAGCGACACCTTCACCGTCCGCAATTCCTCCAGCTGCGATAACTGGAATTGAAACAGCTGCAGCAACTTGGCGAACCAAGGTCATCGTCGTTAATTTACCAATATGCCCACCGGCTTCCATTCCCTCTGCAATAACTGCATCTGCACCAATTTTTTCCATGCGTTTTGCCAAAGCAACACTTGGAACAACAGGAATAACAGTAATTCCTGCATCATGGAAACGAGTCATGTATTTACTTGGATTACCTGCACCAGTTGTCACCACCTTGACCCCTTCTTCAATCACGAGGTCAACGATGTCTTCTACAAAAGGTGACAAGAGCATGATGTTGACACCAAAAGGTTTGTCCGTAAGTGATTTGATTTTATCGATATTAGCCTTTACGACCTCTTTCGGTGCATTCCCACCACCGATGATCCCTAGACCACCAGCTTTTGATACTGCACCAGCCAAGTCACCATCCGCAACCCAGGCCATTCCTCCTTGAAAAATAGGATAATCAATGTTCAATAATTCTGTAATACGTGTTTTCATAGTGCCTCCATCATTCCTTGCTTACGTAATAGTTCGATGAGTTTATCATTTGAGTTTCAAACTATTACCTAAACAAGAGGGAGTGGGTTTCCCCTACTCCTTCTAGTAATATGTTAATTATTTTGTTTGCTCTTCAACGTAGGCAACCAAGTCACCAACTGTTTTCAAGTTATCTTCTGCTTCGATTTGGATATCGAAAGCATCTTCGATTTCAGAGATTACTTGGAACAAGTCCAATGAATCTGCATCCAAATCATCAAAAGTAGATTCAAGTGTTACTTCTGATGCGTCTTTCCCAAGTTCTTCAACGATAATTTCTTGTACTTTTTCAAATACTGCCATGATAGGACTCCTTTAAAATATAAAAAATTTATAACTATGTGTTTACCACATGATTACCTAGATTGTAAGAATGAGTGTGCCCCATGTCAAACCTCCACCGAAGCCTGATAGGAGAATCGTCTGGCTACCATCTAAACGAATCATGCCATTCTCCACACACTCTGAGAGCAAAATCGGGATACTTGCTGCACTGGTATTTCCATACTCCATCATATTGGCAGGAAGTTTGTCTCGGTCTACGCCGATCTTCTTAGCCATCTTATCCAAAATGCGGATATTTGCCTGATGAAGCAAGAGATAATCCAATTCTGAAGCTGCGATTGGACCATTTTCAATGGTTTCTTTGATCGATTTAGCAACATCACGATTTGCAAAATCAAAAACTGCTCGTCCATCCATTTTCAAAAAAGCAGGAACTGCTTCTTGATCTGAGAAAGGAGAAGCCAAAGCCGTTTGACCATAGGTCAAACACTCGCTCCGAGAGCCATCTGTATAGAGACTTTCCACAAGGAAGTGACGTATTTCGCTCGCTTCCAAGAGAACCCCTCCAGCACCATCCCCAAAGAGAACAGCTGTTGAACGATCTGACCAATCAACTGCCTTGGATAAGGTCTCAGCCCCGATAACAATCCCTTTTTTGAACTGTCCAGAACTTAAAAACTTTTCTGCAGTTGAGAGAGCGAATACAAAGCCACTGCAAGCTGCTGTCAAATCAAAGGCGAAAGCTCTATGCGCTCCGATATTTGCCTGAACTCGAGCTGCTGTGGAAGGCATCATCGAGTCTGGGGTAATCGTCGCTACAATGATAAAATCAATCTGATCCGCTGTTAAGCTCCCTTTAGCTAACAAGCTCTTAGCAACTTCTGTCGCCAAGTCACTTGTAGACTCTAATTTTGAGATATGTCTCTGTTTAATTCCTGTTCGACTTGAAATCCACTCATCGCTTGTGTCCATGATTTGGGCTAAGTCATGATTAGTGACCACTTGCTCTGGAACATAATGAGCAACCTGGCTTATTTTTGCAAAAGCCATTATTTCAAATCCTCCAAAAATTGATAAAGGTTCGTTAAACCTCTGCCCATGACCTCTTTTTCCTCAGGGCTCATGCCATCGATGATTTTTTCGACCATAGCCTTGTGGAACCGTTTATGAAGGCGGTGAACCAAACGACCTTGCTTTGTCAAATGCAGATAGACCACTCGACGGTCTTGGTCAGAACGAATACGCTCAATATAACCTTTTCTCTCCAGGTTATTCAAACTCGTCGTCACTGTCCCAAGAGTTACCATCAGTTCTTTTGAAACCTTACTTGGCGTTGCCTCCGGGAACTTCCCAATCACATCGATCGTGTGCATTTCTTTGATGGAGATGTCTTTGAATCGACTACCTCGTAAGCTAACCTCCTCGATCACAAGGACGTTATTAAAAATAGATGTTAGATAATCATTTACTTGTTGGTAGTCCAAACTTTTTCCCTCCCCCTCAAAAAGCTTTTACAATCAAAACATTTGATAAAAGAAGTATAACAAACTTCAAAAAATTATGCAAGTATTTTTTTATTTTCCTGAAAATTTTGGTCTTCTTCTTTCAGAATGTGCTCGAACCCCTTCTTTAAAATCTTCAGTTAAAGATAACGATTCTTGTAATTTCAATTCTAATTCAGCATAATTCTGCCAATCCTTGAATTGACTTTCCCAAACTAACTTTTTAATCGCTGCGTATGAGTTTGCTGAACCTCTTCTTAATTTTTTCAGAACTTGTTCTCTTGTTTTTTCTAATTTGTCAACTTCACAAACACGGTATACCACGCCCCATTCTAGCGCTTTTTCAGCAGTCAAGGCTTCACCTGTCATGGCAAGTTGTGCAGCCCGTGTTACCCCGATGCTACGACTCAAGAGATGAATCCCACCAGCGTCTGGCGCCAATCCCACTCCGACAAAGGCTTGGATAAATTTTGCCTTGTCAGTCGCTAAACAGAAATCAACTGCTACTGCCATATTTGCTGCAGCACCAGCAACCGCTCCATCTACCTCCATCAAAACAGGTTTAGGAATTTGCTTGATTTTAAAAGAAATTGTATTGACTAATTCTGCAATCTTATTCAAAGAAGGGATATCATCTTCGTCTACTGCTCGTTTCATCTCAACCAAGTCTCCCCCAACTGAAAAAACCTTCCCATTAGCATTAATCAAGATGAACTGCACAGCTTGATCCTGCTCTGCTAGAGTCAAAGCTTCTAAAATCTCCTCACACATTGGGATATGGAAACCATTTGCCACTTCGGGACGATTCAAAGTAATGATAGCCAGATCATCTACGATCTGATATAAGATATGATTCATAGCTTCTCCTTTTCTTTTATAAGGCAATAAAATTGTTTTATCATCAAAGTATACCTTTTTTTAGATAAAGAGGCAAGGAAAAACTAAAGGAAAGTGTCTCAGCTGATTATTTACCCATCATTTATGAGTGTGAGTAAAATTTGACACTCTTACTTTTAAACGGTTATCGCTTTTCAGAATAAGTTAGTGTTTTCTTCTATTATAATAGGAAGTTATTTTCTTCATTGAAAAATACCCCTCTTTCTGCTATAATCGTATAAAATACTTACTTGAGGAGTCCTTATGAAGGTTGTAAAATTTGGCGGAAGCTCACTTGCCTCTGCTGGTCAGTTAGAAAAAGTTTTAAACATCGTTAAAAGTGATAAAGAACGCCGTTTTGTAGTCGTTTCTGCACCCGGCAAACGCAATGCTGAAGATACCAAGGTAACCGATGCCTTGATCAAATACTATCGTGACTATGTGGCTGGAAATGACATCAGTGCTAGCCAAAGCTGGATCATTGACCGTTATGCCGCTATGGTTAGTGAACTAGGATTAAAACCTGCTGTTTTAGAAAAAATCTCTAAAAGTATTCGGGCCTTGGCAACTCTCCCTATAGAGGACAATGAATTTCTCTATGATACCTTCCTAGCGGCTGGAGAAAATAACAATGCCAAATTGATTGCAGCCTACTTTAACCAAAACGGTATCGATGCACGCTATGTTCACCCAAGAGAAGCTGGAATTGTTGTCACAAGTGAACCAGGAAACGCACGCATCATCCCATCTAGTTATGATAAGATTGAAGGCTTGGCTGATAGCAACGAAGTCCTTGTCATCCCTGGTTTCTTTGGTGTGACTAAGGAAAATCAAATCTGTACTTTTTCACGTGGTGGTTCAGATATCACAGGTTCTATCATTGCAGCAGGTGTTAAGGCTGATCTCTATGAAAACTTTACAGACGTAAATGGTATCTTTGCTGCCCACCCTGGTATCATCCACCAACCACACTCCATTCCTGAATTAACCTACCGTGAAATGCGGGAGTTGGCTTACGCTGGATTTTCAGTCCTTCATGACGAAGCCCTTCTTCCTGCCTACCGAGGAAAAATTCCTCTTGTCATCAAGAATACCAACAACCCTGACCACCCAGGAACACGCATTGTTTTAGAACACAGTAGTGATAAATTCCCAGTAGTAGGGATTGCAGGTGACTCAGGATTCGTCAGCATCAACATGTCTAAATACCTCATGAACCGTGAAGTCGGGTTTGGTCGCAAGGTTCTTCAAATCCTTAAGGACCTCAACATCGGTTGGGAACACATGCCTACAGGTATTGACGATCTTTCAATCATCCTCCGCTCCCGCGAATTGACTCCTATCAAAGAAGAAGAAATTCTACGTCAACTCGTTCAAAAAGCTGAAGTGGACCATGCTGAAATCGAACATGACCTTTCCATCATTATGATTGTAGGAGAAAAGATGAAGAGCCATATCGGGGTAACTGCTACTGCAACACGGGCTTTGTCTGAGAATAAAATCAACATCCAGATGATGTCCCAAGGTTCAAGTGAAGTTTCCATCATGTTTGTTGTCAATAAAGAGCAAGAAAAAGCAGCCATCAAGGCTCTCTATCATGCCTTTTTCGGTGAAAGTAAGGAAGACTAATCATGGCCCAATCACTCAATCAAGTCATTGACCTCCAAACTACTGGGACATCTTACCTCTCTATCTCTGGAAAAGTTGGAAAATTTTTAGTCGGGGATCAAGCCTTAGAGTTTTATCCTGATGTCAATGTCGAACAATATATTCAAATCCCCTGGTCCAGCATTCAGCAAATCGGAGCCAACGTAAGTGGTCGCAAGATCAGCCGCCACTTTGAAGTCTTTACCGATCAAGGAAAATTCCTCTTTGCTTCAAAAGACTCTGGAGCTATCCTAAAAATCGCTCGGGAAAAATTAGGAAACGAAAAGGTTGTGAAACTTCCGACTCTACTCCAGACCATTGGACAAAAATTTAAAAATCTGTTTGCAAAAAAGTAGAAACTTTAGTATAATCATAGCAACGGATAAGTAAGTTATCTCCTTCTTTCAGAAAGTCTGCGGGTGCTGCGAGCAGATAGGAGGGATAGGTGAAATTCTACCGTTGTTTATAATTACATACACAATCAAGTGCACACCTGTGAAGTTGGATGGAACCGTGGCCCTGCCACTCCAACGCTTTGTCAGGTGTGCTTTTTTCATATAAAGGAGGACTTATGTTAGATATCAAACGAATTCGTACAGATTTTGATGCTGTCGCAGAAAAATTGGCTACACGTGGTGTAGATGCTGCTGTCTTAAATGAGATGAAAGAAATCGATGCTAAACGTCGCGACATCTTGGTCAAGGTTGAAACTCTCAAAGCAGAACGTAACACAGTTTCTGCTGAGATTGCCCAAGCCAAGCGCAACAAGGAAAATGCCGATGACAAGATTGCTGCGATGCAAACCCTATCTGCTGAAGTCAAAGCCTTGGATGCTGAGTTGGCAGACATCGATGCTAAATTGACAGAATTTACCACTACTCTTCCAAATATCCCTGCCGACAGCGTTCCTGTTGGGGCTGACGAAGATGACAATGTGGAAGTTCGCCGTTGGGGGACTCCGCGCGAGTTTGACTTTGAACCAAAAGCTCACTGGGATCTTGGTGAAGACTTGGGTATCCTTGACTGGGAACGCGGTGGTAAGGTAACGGGCGCTCGTTTCCTCTTCTATAAAGGACTTGGGGCTCGTTTGGAACGCGCTATCTACAACTTCATGTTGGATGAGCATGGTAAAGAAGGCTATACGGAAGTTATCACACCTTACATGGTTAACCATGACTCTATGTTTGGTACTGGGCAATATCCAAAATTCAAGGAAGACACTTTTGAATTGAAAGACACTAATTATGTCCTCATTCCTACAGCTGAAGTGCCTCTTACAAACTACTACCGTGATGAAATCCTTGACGGTAAAGACCTACCAATCTACTTCACTGCTATGAGTCCATCATTCCGTTCTGAAGCGGGTTCTGCTGGTCGTGATACACGTGGCTTGATCCGTCTGCACCAATTCCACAAGGTTGAAATGGTCAAATTTGCAAAACCAGAAGAATCTTATGAAGAATTAGAAAAAATGACAGCCAACGCTGAAAACATCCTTCAAAAACTCAATCTTCCGTACCGTGTCGTTGCCCTCTCTACTGGGGATATGGGCTTCTCAGCTTCCAAGACTTACGACTTGGAAGTTTGGATTCCAGCGCAAAATACCTACCGTGAAATCTCAAGCTGTTCAAATACAGAAGATTTCCAAGCCCGTCGTGCTCAAATTCGCTACCGTGATGAAGCAGATGGTAAAGTTAAACTTCTTCACACCTTGAATGGTTCTGGACTTGCAGTTGGGCGTACAGTGGCTGCTATTCTTGAAAACTACCAAAATGCAGATGGTTCTGTAACCATTCCAGAAGCTCTTCGTCCATACATAGGTGGAGCTGAAGTTATCAAACCATAAAAAACAAGGCCTAGCTAGAATATAGCTAGACCTTTTTTCGTAACCAAATCAGATAAGAAGCTAAGACAAAGAGTAAAATAGATAGACAAATGAAGATTTCAGCCAGTACCAGATAATCTAAAAAAGGGAGTTTCAAAAGCCCCTGAGCCATCTTGAGCGAAGTAGCTGTGATAATGGTTGGGAAGGTGAGGGCTGAGAAGGCTGGTTGAAAGCCTTGTTTTAAAATATTGGGCAGGCGAGTTAAAACAAAGAAAAAGAAGGACTGAGATGCCAAAATCATGACAATCAAGAGCCAAGTCGGTAGGCCTGCTCCTCCAACTCGAACTAGAGAAGCTAAGAGTAGGGAAAAGGGAGCACAGTAGATTCCTTCCTGTCCAAGCAAGGCTAGTGGGAGTGGAGATTTCTTTAAATCGCTATAAATAAGCGGATAGAGATAGAAGGTCAAGACAAAACCAAAACTCAAGGTTGCATAGGCAATCTCGATAATGCCTACCAGAGGATAGGTCAAGGCTGCTACTGCTATTCCCACATAGAGTACCGTCCAACTTGGAGTCGCATTGACCCTCCGACCAGGACAGGCAAATTTGATGGTAAAAGTAGCAATCAAAGCTAAATCCAAGAGAAATGAAAACCACCAGATTCCTTGTGCTACCAAAGGAAGAACAGGGAATACGCGAAAGACATAGGTCGATAAAATCATCCCAGCCATGGGAAAGGTGGCCATCCCAGATAAAAGAGGGGGCTTAGTCAATTCTTGCTTGGTTTCTTCCCAATTAAAAAGATGAAGAATCAGAAAGAAAATCCACAAAACTAAACCAGTCAGACTCAATAGATGCGACAGAACAGGGCAAGTATCTGCAATCAGATTTCCTGCACCTGCTAAACCTAATAAACAGCCAGAAAATACCAAGGGGAACTTTTTCATCCGAGCCTCCAATAATCATGTTATTATTAGTATAGCATAAAAGCGCTTAAATGAGAGCCAAAAAAATGAAGTCCGATTATTTCAGACTTCATTTTTTCTCAGATATGAATTAAGCATACGGTTGCAATTCTGGATTAATAGGCGTATTGGCTAGGTTGTTTGCATAGTTGCAAAGACTGGCAAGACTAACACCGAGAACCACGTCCAAGGCATTTTGTTGCGTGTAGCCAGCTTCCAAAAATTCAGCCAAGGCTTCATCGCCTACACGCCCTTTGGTATTGATGACCGCCAAGGTAAACTTAGCTAGGGTGTCCAATTTAGGATCTGTTTCAATCGGAGTGCGGTTGCGGAGAGCTTGGAGAAGATCATCATTCATCTGGATTTGTTTGATCGAAAAAGCGGTGTGACCTGCAACGCAGAAGGCACAACCATTGGTCACAGCTGCAGTGATTTGCACTACTTCGCGCTCAACGGGTGTCAGACTGTTGCGACGGTTGATAGCTCCGACAGTACGGTAAGCTTCTAAAGCAGTCGGTGCATCAGCCAAGAGACCGATTAGGTTGGGAATATAGCCATTGTTATCTTTTTCTACTGTTTCAAGAACTTCTTTCACTTCTGCTGGTGCTGATTCGACTGTATGGATGGTAAATCTTGTCATCATAAAACCTCTTTTCATTTTGTTGAAACCTAGTCTATCACAGATTCTATACCGTGTATAATATATATTTTAAATTGCATCGATAAAAATTTTTTATGAAAGCAAAAAAATCACACGAGTTGTGTGATTTCATTATTTATTAAAATACTTTTTAGTCTCAGCAATAACGACTGGAGATAAAACTAAAAGGGCAATCAGGTTAGGCAAGGCCATCAAGGCATTGACGATATCTGCAATAATCCAGACCATGTCCAACTCGATAAAACCTCCCAACAAGACCATGAGCACAAAGACCACCCGATAGAGCCAGATAAAGCGAACGCCAAAGAGAAACTCGAAACAGCGCTCTCCGTAGTAATTCCAGCCGAGAATTGTCGTAAAGGCAAAGAGAACCAGAAATATGGTCAAAAGAGTAGGCCCAAAATGTGAAAAAACTGTTGAAAAGGCTGATTGAGTAAGCGCGACTCCATTCAAATCACCACTCCAAACCCCAGTTACCAAGATGGTCAAACCTGTCAGAGTACAGATAATGAGGGTGTCAATAAAGGTTCCTGTCATGGAAATCAAGCCTTGCTCAACAGGCTCATTTGTCTTAGCCGCAGCAGCTGCAATCGGAGCTGAACCAAGACCAGATTCGTTCGAAAAGACTCCTCTCGCCACACCATTTTGAATCGCAGTACGGATAGTCGCACCAGCAAATCCTCCTACTGCAGCTACAGGGCTGAAAGCAGAAGTAAAGATTAGGGCAAGTGTGGCTGGGATTTCCTCGATATTAAAGAGAATAACTGTAAGAGTTCCCAGAATATAGACAATAGCCATAAAAGGAACCACTGCTGTCGAAACTTTTGATATGGATTTGAGGCCACCAAAGACAGCAATCCCTACAAAAATGGATAAAATCAGAGCTGTGATAACTGGATCAACTTGGGCTGTATTTTGAATGGATTCTGTAATCGAATTAACTTGGGTAAAGGTACCAATCCCTAGAAGAGCTACCAATACACCCGCTAGGGCAAAGAAGATAGCAAGTGGACGCCACTTTTCTCCCATCCCCAAAAGGATGTAATGCATGGGTCCTCCAGCTACAGCTCCATTTGCATCCTTAGTACGGTATTTGATGGCCAGTAAGCCTTCGGCATACTTGGTTGCCATCCCAAAGAATGCAGCCATCCACATCCAAAAGAGAGCACCTGGCCCACCAACCTTAATGGCTGTCGCAACTCCGATGATATTTCCCGTTCCAACAGTAGCTGCAAGGGCTGTACAAAGAGCTGCAAAGCTGGAAACGTCTCCATATCCCTTGTCCTTGGTAAAGATCAACTGAAAGGCCTTGGGGAGACGAGCTAGCTGTAAAAGTCCTAGTCGGATGGTCAGATAGATACCCGTTCCGACCAATAAGATCAAGAGGGGAGGCCCCCAAGCAAAAGCATCAAGCGCTTTAAGCAATTCTAACATGTCCTTCTCCTATCTTTCAACCCCAAAAGAAAGAGCACATGCAAGACACATGTACTCTGGAATGCTTAGATAAATGCCAAAAAGCGGTCTATCCTAGCTCTGTCCTTTTACCTGAGAGTTTGAGCAGTTACCTGCCTTGCCCCTTCGGTGCCTTTACGGTCTCTCCAGAGTTCCGTCCATTTACAGTCATGGAAAACAAACCTTTCTCCACTTCTATTAAACTTCATTCGGTGTTGGTATTTAATTTTTTATTATTTTACAAGAAAAGTTAGTCTTTGTCAATATATTCTATGAAAATTTTTGACTTTTCACTTCTTTTTTCAGAAAGAGTGAATCCTTCTTCTCTCTATCCTTTAAAGGTTACAATGGTGGCGCCACTGCCTCCAGCATTTTGTGGAGCATAGCCAAAACTCTTGACATGCTTGTTTCTTTGCAGGTATTTGGTGACGCCCTCACGGATGACTCCCGTACCGATACCATGGATGATGTCGACTTGCGCCATGTTATTGAGCAGGGCTTGGTCGATAAAGGCGTCCAGCTCATTCATAGCCTCTTCGTACCGTTTGCCTCGGAGATCCAGTCTCGCTTGCGGACCACGACCAGAAGCTCGTTTGACGACATTGACTTGTTTTTTCTTGACTGGGGCTTCTTGCTGAGCCTGAACAAGGTCAAATTCTTTCTCTTCCAAGGTCATCTTGATTAAACCGACTTGGGCTTCCCAACGGCCATCCTTGAGCTGATTGGTCAAGGTTCCACGTTGTCCATAACTGAGGACCACAATATCATCCCCCACCTTCGGAGCTCGTTTTTTCTTGGCTTTTTGAAGGACCTTGTTTTTAGATAAGTCTACTTTTTCAGGAGCTAGTTTTTTCAGCTCAGCCTTGGCTTCAATGATTTCATGGGGTTTGAGTTGAGATTTGCTATGGAGATTTTTGAGAATCTGGTCACTTTCACTTAGAGCGAGTTCCACAATCTCGGCAGCTTGTTCACGCGCCTTGTTGAGCTCAGTTTCCTTTTCACGATTAAGCTCATTGTAGAGTTTTTTGAGTGCACGGTTCATCTTGAGGTTTTCTTGCTCCACCTCACGAATATTGTCCAAGCGTTTGCGACTTTCAAGCGTTTGCTCTTCCAATTGTTCAATGATACGGTTGACATCATTATCTTGGTTGACCTGCTGGCTGGCATCTCCTACGATGACCTCTGACAAGCCCAGACGTTTGGCAATTTCAAAGGCATTGCTTCGGCCAGGAACTCCCTGCATAAAGCGATAGGTCGGACGCAAGCTGGCAGTATCAAACTCCATGCTGGCATTTTGCACAAAGGCTGTCTCAATACCATAAGCCTTGAGTTCTGGATAGTGGGTCGTAGCCATAGTCTTGACCTGACGCAGACGAAGATCCTCCAGAATAGCCATAGCAAGCGCTGCTCCTTCCTGCGGATCGGTACCTGCCCCAAGCTCATCTAAGAGTAAAAGCGAGTGCTGATTGACCTTGCCAAGAATATCTACGATATTGGTCATGTGACTCGAGAAGGTAGACAAGCTTTGCTCGATAGACTGCTCATCCCCAATATCTGCGAAGATTTCTTCGAAAATACCAACACGGCTACCCTTATCAGCTAAAATGGGCAATCCAGATTGGGCCATGAGTTGAGTCAAGCCTAGGGTTTTGAGCATGATGGTCTTCCCACCAGTATTGGGACCTGTAATGACAATAGCTGTTAATTCCTTACCAAAGTGTACATCGTTTGCCACTGCATTTTTGACCAAAGGATGGCGAACATGAAGAAGTTGAATCTCTTGATTCTCTGAAAGTTGGGGAACGACTGCTTGTCTTTCTTGAATGAAACGCACCTTGGCACGAATCAAGTCTAAATGGCCGATAATCCAAGCATCATTAGCAATCTCAGCAGCATGAGGACGAACCCGTTCCGATAGTTCCTGCAGGATGCGAATCATCTCATAGCGTTCGTCAGCTCGCAGACTAGCGATTTCTTCGCTCAGCTTGACCACCTCACGTGGCTCGATATAAACCGTATTACCACTGGCAGAGATGTCATGGACAACACCTGCAATCTTATTGCGATAGGTGTTCTTTACTGGTAAAACTTGACGGCCATTTCTGCTAGCGATTATACCTTCCGTCAACATCTGCGCTTTTTGCTTGAGTAAGTCTTGCAAGACATCTCGAACTTGACTCTCGCTATCATGGATTTTCCGACGGATACGTGCTAGTTCTTCGCTGGCAAAATTCTCGATAAATCCTGCATCATTGAGAGCTTGGAGACTTCCTTGCAAGTGTGGAAACTCATGCAGTTTCTCAAACCATCTCGCCAACTGCTCCAAGCGTACGTTTTCTAGATTGTCGTAAAAACTTTGCAACTCTCTGCTAGCAAGCAAGACTCGTTTGAGAAGCAAGAACTCCTCAATATTGAGGTCCGCCCCCATCTCCAGACGCTTGCAAACAGCTGATATCTCACGCGTCGCTAGGATGGTAAAGTGGGGTTGCTCCACAAATAGGGCTTGCATTTCCTCCATCTCTGTAAAGGCTTGTTTAATCTTATCCGCCTTGGCAGTTGGAGCCAAGCCTTTTAACTCCTCTAGTCCTTGTTCAGTCAGGAGATGAGGTTCAAACAAAGCTTTGATTTTATTGAATTCTAAGGTTTCTAGTATTTTTGTATTCATATTTTTTCCTTGTATGCTGGTTTACAAGATTATAGCAACTAGAGGTTTTGACCTAGTCGTCCAATCTGTAAACAAAGGGCTAGGAAAAATCCCGCCCTTTTTATCCGATTAAATTTGTCACCCAGAGTTGTTTAATAAGGTTTGTCGTAAAAGGGACACTTTGGATGATGTGTTTGGCTACTGTACTTTTTTCGAGTGAATTTTGAATGACTGCCAGAGGCACCGTTGCAAGAATGGTCAGAGCCATTTGCAAGACAAATAAGGTTACCAATAGCGACAATAGGCCTGCTCCGATACGAAACCATTTAACATCGAGCTTTTTAGTTGGAATCAAGTGTAGGAACAAACCGATAAAACGTCCGATACTGTAGCAAATTCCGAAAACTAGAAGGTAGGCCAGACCCGCATAAAAGACCTTGTCTAGGTGAAAAAGCTGGTCTGAAGGGAAGAAAAAGGTGCCCTGTCCTTCCTGAGGATTGGCATAAGGGACAAGCAAGTGGAAGTGATCTCCCAGCGATTTATAAAACTGTCCCGCAACAAAGCCTGAAATCACTGCAACGATGAAATAATAAACTTGCAGCACCAAACCTCTACGGTAGCCGATGTAAAAGCCCCAAGCAAGAACCAATAAGAGTAGGATTGAAATCATAGGGAATCCTCAATCTTGCTCTGTTCTTGTTTGACAGCAATCAACTTGTGGCGGAGTTCTAACAACTCTTGCTCCTTGTCATCAAATTCAATTTCACGATTGAGCTGTGTAGACAGACAGTTGACCGCCAAAAGAAGCGCAATGGTTTCATCATCCGCCCCAGGCATTTTTTCTTTAATTGCTTGGTATTTTTCAGTCGCAACCTTGGCAATTTCCTCCATAAAGAGGTTGTCATGCTCGGTTGTCAAGGTTAATGTCTTTTTCCCGAATGTAAACTTATATCGATTTAGATTTGCCATAAAATTCACCTCACGATATTATACCAAATTTCGCTAACTTTGTCAGTTTTTACCAATTCTCCTGCTTTTGTGGTACAATAGAAACTATGGCAAGTATCACACTCACACCAAGTGAACAGGAAATTCAGAGCTTTTTAACTCATTATCAGAAAGCTCTCGCTCCTAGTAAAAATCCCTATATCCGCTATTTTTTGCGCTTCCCTCAGGCGACTGTTTCCGTCTATACTTCTGGAAAAGTCCTCCTGCAAGGCGAAGCTGCTGAGCAGTACGCCAGTTTCTTTGGCTATGAGGTTCAACAAGAAAACCGTGGACAAGATTTTCCTATGATTGGGACTGATGAGGTGGGAAATGGTTCCTACTTTGGTGGGCTAGCTGTCGTGGCTTCCTTCGTGACACCTGACCAGCATGACTTCTTGCGAAAACTCGGTGTGGGGGATTCCAAGACTCTGACTGACCAAAAGATTCGTCAGATTGCCCCTATCCTCAAGGAAAAGATTCCACATCAAGCGCTCCTCCTTTCACCGAGCAAGTATAATGAAGTTATCGGAGAGCGTTACAATGCTGTTTCTGTAAAGGTTGCCCTTCACAATCAGGCTATCTTTCTCCTGCTTCAAAAAGGAGCCCAGCCAGAGAAAATCGTGATTGATGCTTTTACAAGTCCTAAAAACTATGACAAGTACTTGGCTCAAGAAGCCAACCGTTTTCCAAATAAGATCACTTTGGAAGAAAAAGCTGAGGGTAAATACCTGGCTGTTGCGGTTAGCTCCATCATCGCGCGGGATCTCTTCCTCGAAAACTTAGAAAATCTGGGACGAGAACTGGGCTATCAACTACCCAGCGGCGCTGGAACTGCATCTGATAAGGTTGCCAGCAAAATCCTTCAAGCCTATGGTATGAAGGGACTTCATTTCTGCGCCAAACTGCATTTTAAAAATACTGAAAAAGCAAAAAAACTTCTATAGAGGTAAACCATGAACTATTTAAAATCATTTATAAAAGAATGGGGAGTTATCTTCCTGATTATCGCACTGGTAGGCCTTAGCCGCATTTTCCTTTGGAGCAATGTCCGTGTGGAAGGACACTCGATGGACCCTACCCTAGCTGACGGAGAAGTTCTCTTCGTTGTTAAACACCTCCCAATTGACCGCTTCGATATCGTGGTTGCGCATGAGGAAGACGGAAATAAAGACATTGTCAAAAGGGTCATCGGCATGCCTGGTGATACCATCCGCTACGAAAATGACAAACTCTTTATCAACGGTGAAGAAACGAATGAACCTTACCTAGCTGAATATCTCAACTTGTTCAAAACAGAAAAGTTGCAAAACACCTATACTGGAAAAGGATTTGAAGGCAATAAGGGAGTTTACTTTAGAGAACTTGCTCAAAAGGCACAGGCCTTTACAGTCGATGTCAATTCCAACACCAGCTTCAGCTTTACTGTCCCTCAAGGCGAATACCTTCTCCTTGGTGACGATCGTCTAGTCTCTAGCGACAGCCGCCACGTTGGTACCTTCAAGGCCAGCGATATCAAAGGCGAAGCAAAATTCCGTTTCTGGCCACTTAACCGTATCGGAACTTTTTAAGATAAGGAAGAGGCCGAGAATGCTAAGTCTCAGCCTCTTTTTCTATTGCGAGAAGAAGACCTTTTAGTCTCCTAGCTTGTTGAAAGAAGCTAAGGGTACAACTCTCACGAACTCATGTAAAGGAAACCTATGGAAGTTTATTTTTCAGGCACCATTGAACGGATTATTTTTGAAAATGTTAGTAATTTTTATCGCATCCTCCTCTTAGATATCGAAGATACCAATGCGGAGGACTTTGACGATTTTGAAATCATCGTTACAGGAACCATGGCGGACGTGATAGAGGGCGAAGACTATACTTTTTGGGGGCAAATCGTTCAGCACTCCAAGTATGGTGAACAGCTACAAATCAGTCGTTATGAGCGAGCAAAACCCACTAGCAAGGGCTTGGTCAAGTATTTCTCCAGCAGTCATTTTAAGGGAATTGGACTCAAAACAGCTCAGAGAATCGTGGATAGCTATGGTGAAAACACTATCGACGAAATTCTGGAGAATCCTGAAAAGCTGGAAAGCATTGCTGGGCTCTCTGCAAAAAATCGTGAGGCTTTTGTCTCCACCCTCCGTCTCAACTATGGGACAGAAATGGTCTTAGCAAAACTGGCCAACTACGGCATTCCCAATAAACTAGCCTTTCAGATTCAAGACTTTTACAAGGAAGAAACTCTTGATGTGGTTGAAAATTATCCCTACCAGCTGGTCGAGGATATCAAAGGCTTGGGTTTTACCATCGCCGACCAATTAGCTGCCGAACTAGGCATCGAAAGTCAAGCTCCTGAACGCTTCCGTGCTGGCCTTGTCCACAGTCTCTTTCAAGGTTGTATGGATACGGGCGATACCTATATGGAGGCTCGAGATTTGCTGGAACAGACACTTACTCTCCTCGAGTCTTCCCGTCCCGTGGAACTCGATCCCAGCCAAGTAGCTCAGGAATTAGCTCATTTGATCGAAGAAGATAAAATCCAACAGGTGGATACCAAAATCTTTGATAACAGCCTCTTTTTCGCCGAAGAAGGCATCCGCAATAACTTGGTTCGTATCCTCGAAAAAGGAAAGCAAAAGAGTCATGATTTGGAAGCCATTCAAAAGCATATCGCTAGTGTTGAGGAAGAACTGGGTATCCAATACGATAGTATCCAAAAGCAAGCTATCTGTGACGCCATCCAGAACAAGGTCTTTATCCTGACAGGTGGACCTGGTACAGGTAAAACCACTGTTATCAATGGGATTATCGCTGTCTATGCCCTGCTTGAAGGACTCAATCTCAAGAAAAAGAGCAACTTACCTATTCTTCTCGCTGCCCCAACTGGTCGAGCCGCTCGGCGCATGAATGAATTGACAGGATTGCCAAGTGCTACCATACACCGCCACTTGGGAATGACAGGCGACGATGATACCAGCCATCTGGAAGATTATCTGGATGCCGACTTTATCATTGTAGATGAGTTTTCCATGGTGGATACTTGGCTAGCCAACCAACTCTTCTCCAACATTTCTTCTAACAGTAAAATTCTCATCGTGGGCGATAGCGACCAGTTGCCTTCTGTTAGTCCCGGACAAGTCCTGGCTGACCTGCTCCAGATCCCCCTGATTCCGCAGACTCGTTTAGAAAAAATTTATCGACAAAGCGAAGAATCAACTATCGTTACCTTGGCAAGTCAGATTCGACAAGGCATCTTGCCAGCTGACTTTACCCAGAAAAAAGCAGACCGCTCCTACTTTGAAATCGCTAGTGGTCATATCCCAGCTACCATTGAGAAAATTCTTGGCGCTGCCCTCAGAAGTGGTATCTCGGCCCGCGATATTCAGGTGCTAGCGCCTATGTACCGAGGAACTGCTGGCATTGACGCCATCAACCAGCTCATGCAAGACCTGCTCAATCCTCTTCAAAAGGACCAAGTTAGCTTTGAAGCAGCTCAGTGTCACTATCGTACAGGGGACAAAGTTATTCACCTAGTCAACGACGCTGAAGTCAATGTCTTTAACGGAGACCTAGGCTACATCACAGATTTGATTCCTGGAAAATACACCGAGTCCAAACAAGATGAGATTGTCATTGATTTTGATGGCAATGAGGTCATCTATCCTCGAAACGAATGGTACAAGACTCGTCTGGCCTATGCCATGAGTATCCATAAGTCTCAGGGAAGTGAGTTTCCCGTTGTCATCCTACCCATCACCAGTGCTGGTAAGCGCATGCTGGAACGCAATCTCATCTATACAGCTATTACACGGGCCAAGAGCAAACTCATCCTTCTTGGCGAATTGCAAGCCTTTGACTATGCAGTTAAACATATCGGAACTGCCCGTAAGACCTATCTGATTGAGCGCTTCAGTGATTTAATTGAAAATAATATTGAAGAAAGTAAACAAGCCTTCTCTGAAACTGCCACAACAAGTGACGCTGGACAATCCTACATCCTCACCGAGGAAAACTGGTCTAGTATTCCAGCCATGATTGGGATTACAGATGCAGACCTTAAAAAGATTTTTGGAAAATAGTACAGCAGAAAACCCACCTAGTCAGGTGGGCTTTTTCTCTTTTAAGATTATTTTACTGTTGCAGTGCTTGTGATCAATTCAACAGCTTTTTTAATAGTGATATCGTGTTTCAACATGTCAGCTGAAAGCAAGTTTTGAACTTGTGCCACTTCCATGTTGTAATCTGCAGCCAATTGCTCGATTTCTTTTTGGATTTCTTCTTCAGAAGCGTCAAATCCTTCAGCTTTGGCAACTGCTTCGATAACAAGGTTAGTCTTGGTACGTGACTCAGCTTCTCCCTCGTATTGTTTGTGAAGGTCTTCTTGAGTAGTTCCAGTGATTTGGAAGTACATGTCAGGGTTGATCCCTTGGCGTTGCAAGTTTCCAAGGAATTCATTTACTGAACGGTGAACTTCTTCATGGATCATTTCTTCTGGAAGTTCTACGATTTCAGCGTTTTCTACAGCTTTATCGATTGCTGCACCTTCAACAGCATCTTTGTATGCTTCTTCTTTCGTAGCAGTCAATTCTTTGCGGTATTTTTCTTTCAATTCGTCAAGAGTTTCCACTTCTTCGTCGATATCTTTTGCAAGTTCATCGTCAAGAGCTGGAACTTCTTTAGCTTTTACTTCGTGGATAGTTGTTACGAATTTAGCTTCTTTACCTGCAAGGTCTTCAGCTTGGTAGTCTTCTGGGAATGTTACAACAACATCAACAGTTTCGCCAGCTGAGTGTCCAACCAATTGGTCTTCGAAACCAGGGATGAATTGACCTGAACCAAGTCCAAGTGAGAAGTTTTCACCTTTTCCACCGTCAAATTCAACACCGTCGATAGAACCAACGAAGTCGATCACAACAGTGTCGCCATTTTCAGCAGCGCTTTCTTTGATAACCAATTCAGCCAAGTTGTTGCGTTCGCGTTCGATACGTTCTTCAACGTCAGCGTCTGTAACTTCTTTTTCTACATCTACTGACACTTCAAGGTTTTTGTAGTCGCCCAATTTTACTTCAGGTTTTGTCACGACTTCAGCTGTAATAACCCAGTCTTGACCTTTTTCCATTGAAGTCACATCGATTTTTGGTTGTGCAACGACTTCAAGACCAGCTTCTTTTACTGCAGCTTCATAAGCGTTTGGCAAAAGAGCGTTCATTGCATCTTGATAAAGAGCTTCTTCACCAAATTTTTGGTCGAAGATAGGGCGTGGAAGGTGACCTTTACGGAAACCAGGAACGTTAAGAGTTTTCTTTACTGAGTTAAATACACGGTCCAATTCTGGTTTGATTTGGTCTTGAGAGATAGTGAAAGTCAAGACTCCACGGTTTGTTTCTTTGTTTTCAAATGATACAGACATTCTGTCATTTCTCCTTAAAATTTTTAATACAGTCCATTATACCATATAATAGCGACTTTTTTCAAGTAATGAATGCGCTTTTCAATAGTGCTAGAGGTACTTGCTCGCTTCCCTGATACTAAGTTCAGCCATTCTCTTCTTATTTTTTTCAATAAAACGTGCTACCCATTCTGGATTGGTTTTAGAGTAGTCTCTTAGAGCCCAGCCGATGGCTTTGTTGATAAAAAATTCTGTCTGGTCCAGATTGTTGAGCAGGATTTTTTCCATCAGTTGGACATTTGTTTTTTCTTTCCTTAACAACTGGTTGTCAATAGCGACTCGTCTCAGCCAGATATTGTCTGATAGGCTCCATTTTAAAAGCACTTCTTCAAGTTCCGGATGGTTAGCCACCAAACTTCCTACTACTCGATCTAGGATATCTACCGTATCCCACCAGGACTTGGTCACGACCAGACGCTCAAGCTTAGGCAAATCGTCCTTCGTTAGATAAGACTGCATCGCTTTCAAATAGTTGGCAGCCACAATTGGTATTCTCTAGGCTCCTTTTCCCAGCAAGTGTCTACAAAATTCCAATCAATGACCTTTGTTTTTTTCGCACTTGGAAAATACTTTTTATAGAGGGCATTTCTTTCAGGACCTGCAACGCCTAAAAAGGGAAATTGATGGCGCATATAGGCTTCCATTGGGCCTGCTTTCTCAGGGTCTTTTGCTGCTTCTAGCTCCTCAAGTAAATCTGCAAGACTCATCTAAAAATCCTCCTGCCCCACCAAGTGGTGCTGAAAGGCATAGACTGCAGCCTGAGTGCGATCGCTTACCTCAAGCTTGGCTAGGATGTTGGATACATGGGTCTTGACCGTCTTGAGAGAGATGAAGAGTTCATCTGCAATGCGCTGATTTTCGTAGCCCTTGGCGATGAGTTGAAGCACGTCTCGCTCACGCGCAGTCAAATCCTCATGAAGTTCTATATGATTGCGGTGGTATTCGACCTTCTTGCTGACCTCTTGTTCAATAGCCAGCTCGCCCCTAGCAACCTTACGAACAGCGTTCAGTAATTCGTCTGCGCTTGAAGTCTTGAGCATATAGCCCCTAGCCCCAGCATTTAAGACCGGCATGATTTTTTCATTGTCTAGATAAGAGGTCACAATCAAAATCTTGGCTTCAGGCCATTCTTTGAGAATAGCTAAGGTTGCATCAATCCCATTCATCTCAGGCATGACAATATCCATGACAATGACATCTGGACGCAATTCCAAGGCCAAAGAAATCCCTTGAACACCGTTGGCAGCCTCGCCCACAACTTCTACATCTTCTTGGAGATCAAAATAGCTTTTCAAGCCCAATCGGACCATTTCATGGTCATCTACCAGTAAAATTTTCATTTATACTCCTTTATGATTCCTTATCAAGCAGGGGAATACGGATATCAACCGCCAGTCCTTGCTTAGGTGCTGTCAAAAGTTGAACAGTACCTGCCATATCCTCAACCCGCTCCTTAATATTTCGCAGTCCATAACTCAAGTCGTCTAAGCTCCCTAACTGGAAACCAATCCCATTGTCCACCACCTTAAGCTGCAATTCAACATCTGTTTGATAGAGATAGACATCCAAACAAGATGCCTGGGCATGGCGGAGGGTATTACTGATCAACTCCTGCAATATGCGGAAGATATGCTCTTCGATTTTCTTAGGCAATTTAGACACATTTTGCTTGAGACTCACCTTGAGATCACTCTTGTCCTCAAGTTCTTTTAAGAGGATTTGAATCCCCTCAACCAAGCTCTTTTGTTCCAACTCAACTGGTCGCAAATGCAGTAGCAAGACCCGTAGATCTTTCTGGGCTGTTTCTAGTATGGCTGCGACACTTTGTAACTGGGTCTGCATCTTTTCCCTATCAAGCTTCAAAGCCTGCTGACTGACACCTGATAAAATCATATGGGCCGCAAACAACTCCTGACTAACCGTATCGTGCAAGTCGCGTGCTATCCGCTTCCTTTCTTTCTCGATGATTGCTTCTTCCTTGACTAGGCTTTGATTTTCAGCCTTTTGAACAGCTTCTGTCAAGAGATTGAGCTTGCCAGATAAGATCTTGAAACTCGCATCCAAGTCTGGATCTGAAAAAGAAACGACCTCTTTTCCTGCTAGCAGTCGCTTGAGATTGACGTGCATTTTTCTGCGAGAGACTTCTTCTATCACGCGCCAAAAGAGGACAAAAAAGAAGGTCATGGAAAGGCTAAAGACCAAGACTAAGAAGATGAACTTCTCTGTTTTCTCAATATCTTGTAGCAAATAGGACAAATCCAGTTCAAAAATATCAAGCAGACTATTGGTCAAAAAGAGGATAAAGAGGAAAGAAGTCAGACCGATTAACAGATAAGATTGCTTTTTCATCCTCTGACCACCTCCACATCGCCAACCATAGTAGTTAGGAAAATCTTGACACTCTTGTTACTCTTGAGATAGTCCCTGGTTTCCTGATGATAGTGTTCATTACGGAGGGCTCGCTTAGGTTGATGGAGGAAAGTTAAATCTCCATAGAGACAGTTGACACTGAGACTGATTTCAACATCTACAGGTACGATAATCCTAGTCGTTCCGACCATTTTTCTAAGGATAATGACATTGTCATGATTGGTTAGGATGACTCTTTCTAAATGAATAGTGTCCTTGCCCATGAGGCGAAAGAGATTGATATCGTCAAACTGACAGGTCTGGTGACTAGAAAAATGATGAAGATTGCCAAACCAAGGATTCCGTTCATTTTTAACCGTCACCACCTCTTCAAAGACCAAATCCGTCTCCTCTCTTTCTTGGTTCATCATTGGATAGAGAAGAAAGAGACTGTAGATCACCGCTACAAAGATGGCTAGAATCACAAAGGGATTAAGCATGACGATGAAAAAGAAAAGAATAGTCGCTACAAGGAGAAAGACGTTGTTGCCCTCCTTACCTGTATAATAGCGGAGCAAGAGCAAAAAGAGGAATAGAATCAGCAGAACACGCGAAAAATGCTCTGATACCATCAAAATCAGAGCTCCCGTCAACAGACAGGCTTCAATAAATAAAAAGATTTGAAATTTTTTCATAGCTGCATCCTCTCCCTTCTATTTTATCACAATTCAAAAAAGACGCATCCGTCTGAGGATGGAAAAAGCGCTTGACAAAGAGAGACAAAAAAGGGCGGGATTCTTGTCCCGACCTCTCTACATCTGATCTTTTGCTTCTTTTAGTTTACCGTAAAGAATATAGTCTACGTTTTGCAGATCAGCTATAGTGGCACAGTTAAGGGCACACATGATCAAGCATAAATCTGCTTTCCAGCCTTGGATGATACTAATCACCTCTTCGACGGAGTAGGTTTCAATCAACTCAAGAACGGTACGTGACAGTCCTATAGCCTTGGCACCAAAGACCAGGCACTTAATCATATCAAGAGGATTTCGAACCCCTCCGCTGACCAAGAGTTGAACCTTGTCTTTCCAGGTTTGGGCATTGAGAAGGGCTTGCATAGTAGACTGCCCCCATTGATTAAGGTAATCACGTTGACCACTGCGACGGTTTTCGATATAGGCAAAGCTGGTGCCACCACGACCTGACAGGTCAACCGTTCGAACACCCAGTTCATAGGCTCTCTCGATGGTCTTTACATCCATCCCAAAACCCACTTCCTTTAGGACAATAGGAACGGGGATTTGCTTGCTATAATCTGCCAGATGCGATTGCCAGCTTCGAAACTTTCTTTCTCCCTCGGGCATAAGCAATTCCTGCATGACATTAACATGCACTTGAAGGAGGAGAGGATTCATCTCTTCTACAGTCTGAAGTCCTAACTCAACAGGCTTGTCCAAGCCAATATTGGTTCCAAGGAGGAGCTTCGGATGGCTAGACTTGACAGAAAATGAGTCATCTGTAGGATCCTTGAGGGCTGCGCTATAAGATCCCGTCACAAACAAAATCCCACAAGCTTCTGCCACCTGAGCCAGTTTTTGATTGATTTCTTTACCTTTTTTGCTCCCACCTGTCATGGCATTGATATAAAAAGGAAAGTCCCACTTTCGGCCTGCAAATTCTGTAGACAAATCAATCTCATCTAGGTCGTAAAGGGGCAGGGAAGAATGAATCAACTCCACCTCATCAAAGCTATTATAAAAACTTTTCTGCTCAAGGGCATAGCGGATATGCTCGTCCTTACGATTTGTCGTCATGTCCTATCCTTTCTTGGTATAAGAGCTCAATCCCCAGATCGCCCCAGCGATTTTTTATGGTTTCAGTTGATTGCTCATCAAAACTCAAGGCAATGCCACAGTCACCACCACCAGCACCGCTGCTCTTGGCAACAGCCTGCAAATCTTGACTAGCTTCTTTCAACTGTCTCAGCGAAGGTGTGTAAATATCTGGGCTCAAACCTTCTAAAAGTTGACTGGCTGTTTCCACCTGCTTGATGATTTCTTCTGCTTTTCCTTGTTCTAAAGCTTCTACCAAAGCAGACACCGTCGCTTTTGAGGAAGTTAAAAAATTCTGGTCTATGTTTTGCTTGATTTGCTTGACCATTTGACTCGATACGGCCACTTGCTTGGTCCATCCCACTAGGAAATCACATTCTAGAGCTGGTTGCACTTGTGAGATAGAAAAGCCCCAATCACGCTCCAAAACTGTAGCCAAGTTTTCTTCTTTCAACCAAGTAGCTATCTTCTTTCGATCAAACGACTGGTAGAGAACCAAATCCTCTGCCACAATACAGGCAAGGTCTCCCATAGAACCATTGTCGCCTCGCTTGAGCAAGACCGCGCTAGCCAGCTTGAACAAAAGTTCCGGATCAACCGTAATATCATATAGGGCCAGTAGGGCCTTGATCACCAAGACAACGACGCTACCACTAGAACCCAGACCAAACTTTTTGCCTTCCCGTTCCATTTTTCCACTGATTTCTAGAGAAAAAGGCCTTAAATCCTGACCTCGATAGGTCAAGAAATCTTCCACTAAAGCAATCGTTTCTTGAATCAAGCTATAGTCAGGATTTGGTGTCAAGTCCACTACGAAATCAAACATATCTGAGTAGATACGGTAGCTATCAGAAAAGGCAATCTCAGCCCTCATATAGATAGGAATGGCCTTTACCAAGGCCAACTGTCCTGGCTCTAAAATGGCGTACTCACCCGCCCAATAGAGTTTTCCACAAGTCTTAACAGCAATCATCTTGACTCAAATCCTTTGTTTTTGACACAATCAAGCGATAACGTTGACCAAATATTTCAGATAAATGCTCCAAGTCTTCCTCTTGACAGAGGACTTTAACATTGGGGCCAGCATCCATAGTAAAGTAGCAGACTTCTCCTTGCTCACGAAGCTGGCGGACAAAGTCCATCGCTTCATAGGACGCATCCGTCAGATATGAAAAGGCTGGCGATGCTGTTTTGGTCGTAGCGTGCATAGCAAGGGCATTTTTCTCCGTTAATTCCCCAACCTTGGCAAAGTCATTTTCTTTGAGATAAACCAGCATATCCTGATAATCCTTCTCAGACTGGTGTACCCAGTCATCAAAGGTCGTCGAGGTTTCCACACAGAGTTTCATCCCATCACGGCTAGAAATTGGTTTTTTCTTGTCCTCTAGCACCAACATGATCATGGCTAGTTTCAGGTCTGTATCAACAGAGTAGATTTCCCCACTATCCTTATCCCAAGCACCTAGTGGTCCATAAAAACTGCGAGAGGAAGAACCTGAAGCGAACTTAGCCTCCTGTGCCAACTGACTCCGATTCAAACCAAGCTGGAAATAGGCATTGCATGCCTTGACCAAGGCGGACAAACCACTAGAACTAGAGGACAGACCCGCTGCGGTAGGCATATTGTTTTGAGTATCGATACGGACAAAGCCCTCACCTACTGGACGGTAACGATCAATGATTTTGCTCATCTTAGCATGCTCAGCCTCACTCTGGAGCTGACCATTGATATAAAATGCATCAGCCGTCGCATCCGTCGGTAGAGGCGACAAGGTCGTCTCTGTGTACATGTTTTCCAACGTCAGAGAGATGCTGCTAGTAGCAGGAACCATCTCTTTTTCTTTTTTCTTTCCCCAGTATTTGATAATGGCAATATTTGCGTAGGAACGTACTGTTACAGGCTCTCGATCCATGTCTGAACAGCTCCTTTCTCTTCTAATCGTTTTGTTAGTTCTTGAGCGTGTGTCAAATTGGTTGCCAAGGCTATGATACAGCCTCCTAGCCCACCACCACTCATCTTGGCACCTAGAGCACCATGGCTAAGAGCCGTTTCAACGAGAGAGTCTGCCTCAGGACTGCTGACACCAATTTCTTTTAAATGTAAATGCGCTTGACTGAGGATTTGTCCCAGTCCTTCAGCATCTTTTTGTCTAATCGCATCTTCTGCCTGCCGGGTCAATTCTCCCAAGGCATGTAAAAACGGTAGGGCGTCCTTCCCCTTGCTCTGAACCACTTGGATGGCTTCACGAGTGTGACCATACACACCCGTATCAGCAATGACCAAATAGGCGGATAGGTTCATCTTAAGCTCTGTAAATCCAACGTTCTTAATAAAGCGAATAGGTTGATCACTGAGACAGGTCTTGGCATCCAAACCACTCGGATTCATATGGGCAATCATCTCAGCCCGATTGACCAAGATTTCTAATATATCATGAGGCAGGTCGGCTTGATAGTAGTCAAAAACAGCTCGAATAGCTGCTATGCTGATAGCTGCCGACGAACCCATTCCCCGTTTTTCAGGGATAGCTGAGTCAATCACACAGCGAATGCAGGCCTCTTTAATCTCTAAATATTCTAACGAAGCATACACAGCCATGGACAAGGTGTCCTCCTCATAGAGGCAAGGACTTTCAGCAGGGACGACCTTACAAGTCACCTCCACCTCTAAGAGAGGCAGGGAAATCGCAGGATAGCCGTATACGACAGCGTGCTCTCCTATTAAAATAATCTTGCTATGTGCCTGACCGACACCAACTTTTTTTGTCATGTTTTCCTTTAACCAGACGGAAAGACCGTCTTGCTTTTCATACAGTAGTATTTCCTCCTATCTATTTTATTATATTTTCACAAAAAAAGCGATTGTTTCCTTCACAATCGCCCCTTTCATTATTGAACCCATTCGCCATTATAGTTGACAGAATAGCCTTCTACAGTCGTATTCACTGCTAAGGCGCCTGAGTTATAAGCATAGTACCATTTGCCATTGACTTGGAACCAGCCTGTCTTCATATCACCATTACTTGTATGTAAGTAGTACCAAGTCGAACCTTCCTGATACCAACCAGTTGCCATAGATCCTGATGAACGGAGATAGTACCACTTGTTCCCAAGGTATTGCCAACCTGTTTGCATAATGCCATTTGGTTCATCTAAATAATACCAAGTTGAGCCTTCCTGATACCATCCAGTCGCCATAGCTCCTGATGAACGGAGATAGTACCACTTATTGCCAAGTTGTTGCCACCCAGTTTGCATTGCAGCAGTTGTTGGATTGAAATAGTACCAAGTTGAGTTATCATTGATCCAACCACGTACTGGCTCCCCAACCGTTAAACTGTCGATACGAGCATCGAAGCTACCATCCTCCTGTAAATAATACCAATGCCCTCCGTCAGAAATCCAACCAGTTTTTAAAGTGTGATAGCTACGCTGATCTTCAAAATAATAGACTCGTTTCTCTGCTGGACTATCATATTGTTCCCCATGATGTTTGTTGGTATTTGTAGCAGTTTTTGCTTCTAAAACTTGCTTACCAACAAATTCTTGTAGTACCCCATCTTGACCAAAGTAAAACCAATCTGGTCTAAAAGCAACATCTTGCCTTAGAGAAGAACCAATCGTAACCCCTTTGTGTGGAGCAGGTATATATTGCCAGCCGACAACCATCTCTCCAGATAAAGGATCAAAATAATAGTACTTACCATCAATCACTCGCCAGTAGGTTTCTTTGAGGTCCCCCTTTTTATAGTAGGTTCTACCATTTTCTTGGACAAATTGCCAGCCTTCTGAATAAGCATCATCCGCCAATACTGTGCTTGTCGCTAGTAAAGCAAAGAAAAAGACTGCTAATGCAATTTGCATCAATTTTTTTATTGTTTTCATTAGATTTTCCTCCATAACTGATTGTAGCAAAGACCCGACTGTATGTCAATATATAGAAATTCCTCAAAAAAAGCAGTTACAAAACTGCAACTGCTTTGCTATTCTTGCATGGTATACCCAACACCACGCACGGTTTTAATGTAGCTTTTTTGACCTTTTACATCAAGCTTGCTACGTAGATAACGGATATAAACATCCACGATATTGGTTTCTGTCGCACTTTCGTACTTCCAAACACTTTCCAATAACTGCTCACGAGTCAAGACTTTCTTGCTTCCCATGAGAGTAGCCAAGAGGTCATACTCACGGCGCGTCAGAGCAATCATCTCCTCGCCACGATAAACGGTATGATGTTCTACATCCATACGTAGGTTGCGGTAAGACGTTGGAACTTTCATCTGACTACAGTGTTGGTCAATGAAGTCCCGACCTCGGAAAATCGCTGAAATACGAGCTACCAGATTATCAATAATCACTGGCTTATAGATGTAAGAAACGGCGAAGCGCTGGATTGTCTCAATCTGGTCTTGCAATTCTTCGCGATGGTCCAAGACCATGATCACTGAGGCTGGTTTTGTCCGACTCAGCCTCTCTGCAAAATCCTGGGCCGTCATATCCCCCAGACGAGCATTCAGTAAAATCAAGTCATAATCTGTCTGGAGAGCCATGGAGAGGGCTTTTTGCCCCTCCTCGACCAGATCAACACGGTATTGCTCTTTTTGGAGTTCCAGACTGAGAAAATGAGCTAAATTTCGTTCTTTCTCAAGTAATAAAATCCGTTTCCCCATGGCAGACCTACTTATTTTTCGTCATACCAAGAGTAGTGGAAGATTCCTTCTTTGTCTTTACGTTGGTAAGTGTGAGCACCAAAATAGTCACGTTGTGCTTGGATCAAGTTAGCTGGAAGGTCAGCTGAACGGTAGCTATCAAAGTAAGTAATGGCTGCTGAGAAAGTTGGCACTGGCACACCAGCTTGAACAGCAAGTGCTACGATATCACGAACAGATTGTTGGTATTTCCCTGTTACATCCAAAAAGTACTCATCCAAGAGAAGGTTAGCAAGATCTGCATCACGGTTGTAAGCATCTGTGATCTTTTGTAAGAAACGTGAACGGATGATACAACCAGCACGCCAGATAGATGCGATGTCCGCAAATGGCAAGTTCCAGTTATTTTCTTTAGAAGCTACACGCAATTGGGCAAAACCTTGTGCGTATGAAATGATTTTTGAGAAGTAAAGGGCTTGACGAATCTTTTCGATCAACTCAGCCTTGTCCCCTTCAAACTTGAAGGCAGCTGGTTTTGGAAGCACCTTGCTAGCGTGTACACGCTCTTCTTTGTAAGTAGAAATGTAACGTGCAAATACTGACTCCGTGATGAGTGACAATGGTACACCAAGGTCAAGTGATGATTGGCTAGTCCATTTACCAGTTCCTTTGTTACCTGCAGCGTCAAGGATGTAGTCTACGATTGGTCCTTCTTGACCTTCATCGTCTTTACGGCTTAAGATATCAGCTGTGATTTCAATCAAGTAGCTGTCCAATTCACCCTTGTTCCACTCAGTAAAGATTTCAGCCATGTCTTCTGCAGAAAGGCCTAGCAAGTGTTGCATGAGGTCATAGCTTTCTGCGATCAATTGCATGTCACCATACTCAATACCGTTGTGAACCATTTTCACATAGTGACCGGCTCCATCAGGACCGATGTAAGTCACACATGGTTTGCCATCTTCTGGTGCTTTAGCTGAGATTTCTTCGAGAACATCAGCAACCAATTCGTAGGCTTCTTTTTGTCCACCTGGCATGATAGAAGGACCTTCAAGGGCACCTTTTTCACCACCAGAAACCCCAGTACCGATAAAGTTGATGCCAGAGTTTGCCAATTCTTCATTACGACGGATGGTATCTTTGTAGAAAGTATTTCCTCCGTCAATCAAGATATCACCCTTGTCAAGGTGTGGAAGAAGGGCTTGGATCGTAGCATCTGTACCAGGTCCAGCTTGAACCATCAGCATGATACGACGAGGTTTTTCGATTGAGTTTACAAAACTTTCCACGTCATAGCTTGGTACAAATTTCTTTTCTGGATGGCAAGCAATCACGTCTTCTGTTTTTTCTTTACTACGGTTGTAAATGGCAACTGTATAACCACGAGATTCGATATTTAGGGCAAGGTTACGACCCATTACGGCCATACCTACGACACCAAAGTTAGCTTTTGTCATGTGACACTCCTCTTGTTTCATTTGTTTTATTTTATCATTTTTACTTTTGAAAAGAAAGAATTTTGTAACGAACTCCTAGTAGTCCAAGTCATCCGCATGACCAGAACCATTCCCTACAAAGTAACCTGTCTTACAGTTTAGGGTAAAGAGGTAGGTTCCATCTGGTTTGTAAAGGTTGTAATAACCATTTCCGTTTACAATATTGACCCGTTCTAGGATATATTGATTGCCAGTGATATAACCGCGAGCACGTGATGTTGCTAGGATTTGTTCCAAGACACCATCTGCAAACGTCCAAGCAGGGTTGTTGCTATCGTCTACAGCTGATTGGTTGTAGGGTACACGACTAGCACTTCTTTGAAGATTAACCCCATCGCCAGACAAACCACCATTTGTGTCTCTAGATGGTGCCGTGGTGCTTGTTGAAGGTGTCGTACTGCTTGCATTGCTTTCTGTAGCTGAACTTGAGCTTGCTTGACTCGTGCTAGAACTTGAGCTGGAAGCACTGGTTTGTTGACTCTTACCAAGACTAATCGCCTGATCTAACAGTTTATCAAGCTCTGTATTTCCCGTTTTAACTTCCGTGAACTTAGCATCCGCCTTGGCTTTAGCATTGGTATTTAAGACACCATCAGTAATAGCTGGACTTTCAAAGAGGGCATTGACATCTTGAATGGCCTTGATTTGAGTTGCTAGGCTATCGTATTTTGACTTAGCTAGCGTATAATCACGGCTACCTTCTAACTTATCCAGCAAGGTTTTTAGCTGGCTCAACTTATCGAACTGGCTATTTTTTAAAGCAGTCTTATTGGCATCTGTATAGAAGGAATCATAAAGCGTATTGAACTCTTGCAAGTCGGTTTGCGATTCTTGATTTCCTGAAGATGATTGAGAAGACTGGATTTCTTGGTTCGAACGAGATACCTGACGGTAAACATAATACGTCCCAGCAAGAACAAGAATTGCAGCTACCACAGAAACGATGGTAATCACACGTTTCTTTTTAGAGCCTGTTTCAGGTTCCGTCTGTACTGATCGTGATAGGGAAGTATAGGTTTCTTCTTGTTCCTCATTTTCCTCATTCATTTCCTTGGATGCTGTTTCTGTTAAAACGAGAGGCTCTATTTCAGTACTTTCCTCATCTTGAAGCGGGGGAACAAACTGAGTAGTTTCTTCATTGTCTATCTCTTCACTAGATTCCTCGGAAACCAGGTCTGAATCGTCTACCTCTCCAGAAAGTTCACTTGTTTCACGAACTTCTTGGATCAATTCCTCTAAGTTTTGAGTAGAAGCCAGTTCTTCTTTTTCAAACTGACGAGTTTCGAACTTATCTGCCTCGATCTCTTCGCGGTGCTGTTTGATGTATTTGTCCAAGATATTGTCCTCAGGCAATACTCCAGCCTCAACCTCTTCATTCTTACGAATTGCTTGACCAACAGTCAAATCTTTTGCTTCGTCAAAGTCGAATTGTGGCTCTTGCTGTTCTTTTTTATGACGATCATGTCTTTTCTTGCTCATGAGTTTACCTTTCTATTTTACCTCTTGGCGTTTCACACGCTGACCAAAGTATTGATACAAATCCACTTTTAAGGTCCCGTTATAGAGTTTTCGTTTTTTATCCGCTGGACTTCCGTACTTACTTTCAAAAGCTTCGTCACTGGTCAGGATAAACTTACTCCAGGTTTTCAGTGGTGCAAAGACCTGTCCCATTTCAGCATAAAGTTTCGTAACTCCTGCATCATCGGACAAGCGCTCCCCATATGGTGGATTGGAAATGATAACGCCATTGATCTTGTCAGTGCGCAAGTCCTGTACCCGCATTTGTTTAAAGGTGATATCTCCTGCAACACCTGCTGCTTGGGCATTTGCCTTGGCAATTTCTACCATACGAGTATCAATATCACAGCCCATGATATCCAGTTCTATCTCACGATTAATTTTCTTAGCAGCATCAGTACGGACCTCTTGGATTAACCGATCGCTAACCCAGTTCCATTCCTCAAAAGCAAAAGAACGGCGAAGACCCGGCGCCATCTTTCTAGCAATCATAGCCGCCTCGATACAGAAAGTTCCTGAACCACAAGTCGGATCAATCAAGGGCTTGTCTGGATACCAGTTAGATAGTTGTAAAATGGCCGCTGCCATATTTTCCTTGATTGGCGCTCCACCTTTTTCCGTACGATAACCTCGTTTAAAAAGGCTAGAACCTGTCGTGTCAATCATAACAGTTGCCACATCCTTAAGGATGGATACCTCAATCTTAAACTCAGGACCAGTTTCCATCAAAGGAATTCCTTCCGGGCGGGCATAGTGTTTTTGTAATTTCTTCACAACAGCTTTCTTAGAAATGGCCTGAACACTGGGCTCGTTATGAAGTTTAGACTTAACACATTTGGCCTTGGAAATCGGGAAACGCGCCCCAAGCGGGAGATAGTTTTCCCAATCTAAAGCAAAAACTCCTTGAAAAAGCTCTTCAAAGGTCTTAGCTGGAAAACTTCCGACCACAATCTTGATGCGATCCGCTGTACGAAGCCAAAGATTGGTCTCAATGATTGCCTTCACATCACCGTGGAAACGAACACGGCCGTTTTCAACCTGGCAATCATAACCCAGATCTCGTACCTCTCGTCCAACGACAGCCTCGAGACCCGCTGCAGCAGTTGCGATTAAATTAAATTTTTCTTTCATTTTACAGTCTTGCAAGACCTTTCTTTTGTTCACTTTAAAAAATGAGGTTGAGAAAGATTTCTCAGCCCCAACCTATATGCAATTTTCTATAAGCCATGTTTTGTTCCAGAAGTGACTAGGACCACTTCCTTCGATAATCATCTGTCTACCACTAACAGCATAAATCTGCTAGTAGTCAGAGTACTACGTTCGTTTCCGTGCACTCCATGCCCCGACCAAAATTTGGGTTGCTAGCTTGAGGGGTTTACCGCGTTCCACTCTCTCCGTTTCCAGAAAGACTCCGTCACTGTGGCACTTTCAAGCCTATTCTGACCTATCCGAAGACTTAGCCATTTCGACTGCCGTAACGATCTCTCGTCCCTAGGCTTATGGTTTCGCCTAGCACAAACACTACAGGCATCACAGCCTGTGCTAGCATGGACTTTCCTCATGAAAAGAGATTCTCTTCACGCGATTATCCAAAAATTGCACTCATCCCTTAGTCAATTATCAATCTTGATTGTCTAAGACTTGCTTACCAAATACTTCTTTTTCGAGACGATTTAAGCGTTTCAAAATATCAAAATTTGTCATCGAGGTAGAAGCGGCAACTTCGATAGAATCAGGCTGAGTTGGAGCCGCCTGTGGTTTACGAGACAACTCCTCCTTCAAATCGGCAATTTCTTGGCGAAGGGATTTAACCAAAGCCGCGTAGGTTTCATAATCCTTAATCACATCATCTAGGAATTCATCCACCTCTGCTCTGCTATATCCACGTACTTCGCGTCCAAACTCTTGTTCAAAAATATCTTTTGCTGAAAATATAATACTTGCCATGTCTCTCTCCATTCTGGGTTACTAGTATTATTATATAAAAAAAGACAAGTAAAAATCAAGGTCAAAGGGTTACTTTTCAGAAAAATTTTCTGCTAGTTCATTCAAATCCTCAAATGTTAATCGTCTTGTAACATAGTCCGCTTGATTTTTCATCATTTGATAAAAATATTGTAACTTAGTTTCCTTTTCTTCATCATAAAAAAGATAGCAAATATCTGTGTTCTCCAGTAAGAATTTCTGATAATCACGTAGTTGTCCCTTGTGTTCATACTGTGAATAGGCATATTTGACAAAATCAACTTGCTTGAATTCGCTCAACTTCACTTGATTGGCTTCATTCCAGTTACTGCCATGGGTTTCAAAATCAAAAATGGTCGCCAGCTGAAATCCATAGTCTATTTTCATGTCTTTTGCCACCTGAAGCACCCAGTACTCAAAGCCCAGAGCCCCAGTAAATACAAGCCAGTTCACCCCTTCCTCCGCTAAACGCTCCAGGTCTCTCCGAATAGCTGTTTTGATAATATCAACGCGAATATCCTTATCATTAAAGAGACCAAGGTCGAAGGCAGAATAGCCTAAAATCAAGGCTGTTGTCATTTTTAACCCTTTCTTTGTAAATTTATGATATAATAGAGTGATGTTATTGTACCAATAAGGAGAATTATGGTCAACTATCCACATAAAATTTCATCACAGAAGAGACAAGCTCCCCCGTCACAAACTAAAAATTTCGCAAATCGGGGAATGTCTTTTGAAAAGATGATCAACGCTACGAACGACTACTATTTGTCACATGGGCTAGCAGTGATTCACAAGAAACCAACTCCCATCCAAATCGTACGTGTCGACTATCCCCAACGAAGTCGAGCTAAGATCGTTGAAGCCTACTTCAGACAAGCTTCAACCACAGACTATTCAGGGGTTTATGATGGATATTACATCGACTTTGAAGCAAAGGAAACTAGGCAAAGAAATGCAATTCCGATGAAGAATTTCCATCACCATCAGATTCAGCATATGGAACAGGTCCTTGCTCAGCGAGGAATCTGCTTTGTCCTTCTTCACTTTGCTTCTCAGCAAGAAACTTATTTATTGCCGGCCATTGACTTGATTCGTTTCTATCATCAAGATAGGGGACAAAAGTCAATGCCACTTGGATATATTCGAGAAAATGGATATAGGATTGAGCCTGGTGCCTTTCCCCAGATTCCCTATCTCGATATTATCAAAGAACATTTACTAGGTGGTAAAACAAGATGAACAAACAAACTATCCTGCGAATAGCTAAGTATGTCAGCATCTGTCTCTTAACTGTATTTATCGCAGCAGTTGTGCTAGGTGGAGGACTCTTCCTCTACTATGTTAGCAAGGCTCCAGCCCTATCTGAAAGTAAACTAGTCGCTACAACGTCTAGCAAGATCTATGACAAAAACGATGAACTCATTGCCGATCTCGGATCAGAACGTAGGGTCAATGCACAAGCAAACGAAATCCCTACGGAGTTGGTTAATGCCATCGTCTCAATTGAGGACCATCGTTTCTTTAATCACCGTGGGGTTGATACTATTCGTATCCTCGGTGCCACTCTACGAAATCTTCGTGGTGGTGGAGGCCTACAGGGAGCTTCAACCTTAACGCAGCAGCTGATTAAATTAACTTATTTCTCTACATCAACTTCTGATCAAACCCTTTCTCGTAAGGCTCAGGAAGCATGGCTCGCCGTCCAGCTAGAACAAAAAGCGACTAAACAAGAGATCTTGACCTACTACATCAACAAGGTTTACATGTCAAACGGTAACTACGGAATGCAGACGGCTGCTCAAAGTTACTATGGCAAAGACCTCAAAGATTTGAGTATTCCTCAATTGGCCCTCCTTGCCGGAATGCCTCAGGCTCCAAACCAGTATGATCCATACTCACATCCAGAAGCAGCTCAAGAACGCCGTAATCTCGTCCTCTCTGAGATGAAGGGACAAGGTTACATTACAGCCGAACAATATGAAAAAGCGATTAATACTCCGATTACAGATGGACTTCAAAGCCTAAAATCGGCTAACAGTTATCCTCCATACATGGATAATTACCTCAAAGAGGTGATTGACCAAGTTGAACAGGAAACAGGTTATAACCTTTTAACTACGGGTATGGAAGTCTACACAAACGTTGATTCTAAGGTTCAACAACGTCTCTGGGATATTTACAATACGGAAGAGTATGTCAACTATCCAGATGATGAGTTGCAAGTGGCTTCTACGATTGTTGATGTCACAAACGGAAAAGTTATAGCCCAACTAGGTTCTCGTCACCAATCAAGCAACGTTTCCTTTGGAATCAACCAAGCTGTTGAAACCAACCGAGACTGGGGATCAACGATGAAGCCAATCACAGATTATGCCCCAGCTTTGGAGTACGATATCTATGATTCAACTGCTTCAATTGTTCACGATGTTCCTTACAATTATCCTGGAACAGACACTCCCGTCTACAACTGGGATAGAAGTTACTTTGGAAACATAACACTCCAGTATGCTCTCCAGCAATCACGGAATGTTCCAGCTGTAGAAACCTTGAATAAGGTTGGTTTAGACAGAGCCAAAACCTTCCTAAATGGACTTGGTATTGACTATCCAGATATGCACTATGCAAATGCCATTTCAAGTAATACAACTGAATCTGATAAAAAGTATGGAGCAAGTAGCGAAAAGATGGCTGCTGCTTACGCGGCTTTTGCTAACGGTGGTATCTACCGCAAACCGATGTATATTAACAAAATTGTCTTTAGTGATGGCAGTTCGAAAGAATTCTCTGATCCTGGTACTCGTGCCATGAAAGAAACGACAGCCTATATGATGACAGATATGATGAAAACTGTCTTGGCATATGGAACTGGTCGAGGAGCCTACCTCCCTTGGTTGCCACAGGCTGGTAAAACTGGTACATCAAACTACACGGATGATGAGATTGAAAACTACATCAAGAACACTGGTTATGTAGCTCCAGACGAAATGTTCGTTGGGTATACTCGTAAATATTCAATGGCCGTTTGGACTGGTTACTCGAATCGCCTGACTCCTATCGTTGGTGATGGCTTCTATGTTGCTGCTAAGGTTTACCGTTCGATGATGACTTATTTATCTGAAGATGATCATCCTGGTGACTGGACTATGCCAGAAGGACTCTACAGAGGTGGAGAATTCGTCTTTAAAAAGGGTGCACGTTCTGTGTGGACTGCTCCTCAGCAAAGTTCAACAACTGAAAGCTCGACACCTGAAAGCTCGACACCTGAAAGCTCTAGCTCAACTTCAGAGAGTTCTAGTCCGCAAGAAAGTACAACAACTCCAAATTCGGGTACGAGCGAAAACAATACACAACAACCAAACCCAAGAACCAGCGAGCAAAATCAAACACCCCAGATACAACCTCGAAGACGATAATTAAACCCAATTTAAAAATGATCAAGTAGTGTTAAAAGGTTAAAATCCATATCATTAAATATTATTAAATTATTCTCCTTTATTCAGAAAAAACTAGATAGTTTTTTCTGAATAATATGCACAGCCATCTTGAACTGCACCCCAATCGTTAGACATAAAATCTAACGATTGGGGTGCTATTTTTATGAAATTAAGTTATGAAGACAAGGTTCAAATCTATGAGCTCATAAAACAAGATCTAAGCTTTGACCAGCTTTCAAAAAGATTTAGGGTGGATGTTTCTGGACTAAGGTACATGATTCGCCTGATTGACAGGTATGGGATAGCCATTGTCCAAACAGGAAGAATAATTATTATTCTCCAGATTTGAAACAAGTTCAGACCATGCTTGAGAAGATATTTCCAACTAAATCATATAGTGGAACAATCCTTCACCGTGACCAAGGCTGGTAATATCAGTACCAATCTTATAATCAGTTTTTAGAGAACAAGGGCATTCGTCCATCTATGTCACGTAAAGGGAACAGTCCTAATAACGGAATGATGGAATCTTTCTTTGGAATACTTAAATCTGAGATGTTTTATGGCTACAAGAAAACGTTTAAATCATTTAAGTGATTGGAACAAGCCATTGTAGACTACATTGATTATTACAACAACAAACGAATTAAAGTCAAACTAAAAGGATTTAGTCCTGTTCAATACAGAACTAAATCCTTTGGTTAAATTAATTGTCTAACTTTTGGGGCTCAGTACATTCCCAATTAGAAAATTTTTCCCACAATCAAAAGTTATCGACTTAAAGAGATGACTGGGAACTTGAGACAACCATTGATTGATGGAGGCCTCAATATCACTTGCTTTCCGTCCATTGATTTTCAGTGTGATGATGGCTTTTGAGCAGCGTTCTACTGAGGTAATGACTGCAATTTTGTGTTTCTCGCCAACAATGGTATCTCCTTCTAGGTGACCAAATTCTGTCTTAAAATTAGGATAACTGTTTGCTCTCTCACGTAAATCTCTGCGCAACGCTTGTTTTCCTCGTTTTTCGCTATGACCATTTGGTTTTCTTTTACCTATCCAAGGGAGATCCTCTTTCTTTAGAATACCGCGGTCTGCTAGTCGATAGAGAGTTCTCATAGAACAAGAAATCCTATCTGGATAAGCTCCCTTAATGACATCAAGGCTCCAATTTTGTTCTAAATGAGTTTGGATAAAGTCTTTTTCTGATTTCGTAAGACTGGTTTTATTCTTGCCACAGCGTTTCTTATTGATTTTATATCGGTTATAGTAATCATAAGCAGAGCGCCTCTCTTTCAGATAGTTGATGACATTGTAGACTGTCTGTTTTGATCTGCCAAGTGAAGTCACAATATCTGAAACTTTTATGTTTTCTTGATAGTAAGCCTCTATCATTACAAGCTCGTCTGTGGTAAGATGAGTATAGGTTATTTATGTTAGTTCCTTTCAGACAAATGTGGTAGTTTATCTGAGCCTAACATAGATGGCTTTTTCTGTCTAGATTAATTTTACAAATTGGGCATTTAAAAAACTCTATATATAACATATATAATAAATAAACCTATTACAGACATTATAGAAATAAAATTAGAAAAATAATGTATGTAAAATGGATTTAGTATCTAAAAGAAAACTAAATCCATTCTATTATTTCGTAAAAGTTATTTCACATGGTTTGCGAGGTCTTCTTGAGCCTTTTTATTTGACTCTTCTTTTTCTTTCAACCAGTTTTCTTGAGCTTTTTGATACTCTTCTGTTGTTACCGCCTTGTCTTGTACATCTAGGTATTTATACAAGAGGGCTTCGCTCATACCCTTGTTACCAGAGTATGCAAACGGGAGTGTAAATGGTACCATCTTAGACAACATTGGACGACCAGTTTGAGAAGTTGTTGGGATGAGCAAGGCACTGTCTGTCAACCAAGCTTGGGCAGCAGCATATTTTTCATAACGTTTTGAAACGTCAGTAGTTTCTTCCCCAGCTTCCACAACCATTTTTTCATAGTCTTCCAAACCAACTTGCTTAGCCGCAGCATTGTTAGTTCCAGAGTCAAATCCTAGGTAAGTCTTTGTATTTTCCCCTACAGATGGTTTGATAATATCAAGGTAGGTAGAAGGGTCTGCAAAGTCTGGAGACCAACCCACATTATCTGAGATATCCCAATCTTCGCCAGCAGCTGTTTCCGCAAAGTAAGTGATGTTCAAGACATCGTCTTTTTGAAGTTGTTGGATATCGACAACCACATTATCAGATCCTAAGTTTTCTTCAACTGACTGTTTAAAAGATTGGACACGTTGAACTTTTGTTGTATTGGTTTGGTCTACAGGCATATCCAAGTGGATTGGGAATTTCACACCTTCTGCTTGGAGAGCTGTCTTAGCTTTAGCAAACTCTGCTTTGGCCTTATCTGGGTTGTAGAGTCCATCCTGAGCATCATCCAAGTTCACGTTGCTCCACTCGTCACCATAAGTCACCAATTTGTCTTTGACCATTTCGCCAAAGTTCTTTCCATCTGCCTGTACAAATGTAGGAGGAACAAACAAGTTACGAAGCAGTTTAGTTGCCCCGCTTGCACCATTCACTTGAGAAGCATAGGCTGTTCTATCGAAACCAAAAGCAAGGGCTTGACGGAAGTCTTTGTTGAGAAGTGCTTTCTTAGTTGATGTCTTCTGTTCATCTGTAGTCTTAGATGTAAATTTATATGACTGACGGTCAATGTTAGTACCTACTAAGTAAGTAGATGAATCCTGTTGGGTATAAACAATGTTATCCTTAAATGATTTCTCAGTCTCTGGATAGCTAGCACTAGTTGGGAAGAGACGAGCCATTGTAAAGCTACCGTCTTTAAAAGCTTCAGTTGGTTTGTTGGTATCTTGACCATCCCAGAATGATAATTTAACCTTATCGATATGGACATTGTCCTTATCCCAGTAGTTAGGATTTTTCGCAAATTCGACAGAAGATTTAGCAACAATTGATTTGAGTAAGAATGGACCATTGTAGAGAATGCTACTTGAATCAGTTCCCTTAGCGAAGTCATCCCCTTTGGAGTTCAAGAACTCTTCATTTACTGGAGCCAAAACTCCCATCGTTGTCTTAGAATTCCAGAAGCTTTCTGGCTTGTTCAATGTATACTGAACTGTATAATCATCAAGAGCCTTGATTCCTACTTGAGAGAAGTCTGTAATTTCTCCTTTAACATAGGCGTCCAATCCTTTGATTGATTCTTGAACAAGATAAAGACCATCAGATTTTTTATCAGCAGCATATTTTAGACCAGTTACAAAGTCTTGAGCTTTGACTTCTGCGTATTCCTCACCTTCAGAGGTATACCATTTTGCATCCTTACGAAGCGTATATGTGTAAGTCAAGCCGTCCTTAGATACAGACCAATCCTCAGCCATAGATGGCACAAAGTTACCATAGCGGTCATTTTCGAGCAAGCCATCAATAACATTACTGGTAATATTTGCAGTAGCTGCCTTACCAGTTGTCAAATAGTTGAGGTTGTCAGGGTCTGTTTCATAGATATATGAGAAGGTTTTCTCAGATTTTGCACTCGATCCTGATCCAGAGCACGCAGCCAGAGTACCAGCTGCCAATAATGTCACACCTGCAAGGGCAAGTAATTTTGAACTTTTCATCATTTTCTCCTTTAAAATTTACATCCCATTATAGACCCTTTTTAGAGAAATGTCAACAGAATTTTCTGAACTTTCTACTTAATTTGGTAAATTCTGAAAAATACTTTTAAGGATATTCTAAAGTAATAACTATTCGTCTCTCTTGCGCTTCACTAACAAAGTTTATACCGAAAAAGGTTTCACTAAAAACCGATTTTTCTATATTTTTGATATAATTAAGTATAAGAACAATCAAGGAGAAAGATATGATCTTAATTACAGGTGCCAATGGTCAACTCGGTACCGAACTACGTTATTTACTAGATGAGCGAAATGTGGACTATGTTGCAGTGGATGTGGCCGAAATGGATATCACTAAGTCTGAAATGGTTGAAAAAGTCTTTGCTGAGGTTAAGCCAACTCTAGTCTATCATTGTGCAGCCTACACTGCTGTCGATGCAGCAGAAGATGAGGGGAAAGAACTGGATTTTGCCATCAACGTAACTGGCACTGAAAATGTAGCCAAGGCCTCTGAGAAATACGGAGCTACTCTAGTCTATATCTCGACAGACTATGTCTTTGATGGAAAGAAACCTATCGGACAAGAGTGGGAAATCGATGACCTACCTGATCCGCAAACAGAGTATGGACGTACCAAGCGAATGGGTGAAGAACTCGTTGAAAACCTTACATCACAGCATTACATTATCCGTACTGCTTGGGTCTTTGGAAATTATGGAAAGAACTTTGTTTTTACCATGCAAAATCTAGCCAAAACCCATAAAACGCTCACAGTGGTCAACGACCAACACGGTCGCCCAACTTGGACGCGCACCTTGGCTGAATTTATGACCTACTTGACTGAAAATCAAAAAGAGTATGGCTACTACCACTTATCAAATGACGCAGCCGAAGACACCACTTGGTATGACTTTGCTGTCGAGATTCTTAAAGACAGTAATGTCGAAGTGATCCCAGTAGACTCCAGCAAGTTTCTTGCCAAGGCTAAACGCCCCCTCAATTCAACCATGAGTTTGACCAAAGCAAAGGAGACAGGTTTCGTCATTCCAACCTGGCAAGATGCCCTTAAAGAGTTTTATAAACAAGAAGTAAGAAAATAAAAGATTACGACATACATAAAAAGTAAGATACCATGAGTGTACTGACCCCAAAAAGTTAGACAAATAATTTATCCAAAGGATTTAGTTCTGTACTGCACGGGACTAAGTCCTTTTAGTTTTGTCTTAATTCGTTTATTGTTGTAATAATCAATATAGCCTACAATGGCTTGTTCCAATTGCTTAAGTGACTGAAACGACTTCTCATAACCGTAAAACATCTCCGATTTCAAAATACCAAAGAAGGACTCCATCATACCGTTGTCTGGGCTGTTCCCTTTACGTGACATAGATGGACGAATGCCCTTGTTCTCTAAAAACTGATTATAAGATTGGTACTAATATTACCAGCCTTGGTCACGGTGAAGGATTGTTCCACTATATGATTTAGTTGGAAATACCTTCTCAAGCATGGTCTGAACTTGTTTCAAATCTGGAGAATAATAATTATTCTTCCTGTTTGGACAATGGCTACCCCATACCTGTCAATCAGGCGAATCATGTACCTTAGTCCAGAAACATCCACCCTAAATCTTTTTGAAAGCTGCTCTAAGCTATATCCTTGTTTTCTAAGTTCATAGATCTGAACTTTATTCTCATAACTCAATTTCATAGTAAAAACACCCCAAAAGTTAGATTTTTTCTGTCTAACTTTTGAGGTGCAGTTCATGAGGTCTCTTGCTTTTTAGTATCTGATTAGTTAATTACTTGTTGCGTCTTGGCATAGTTAGCCTCGACGGCTTCTTTTTCAGATTTCCACCAGTCTTGGTTGTCTGTGTACCACTTGATGGTCTCTTTGAGACCTGCTTCAAAGTTGGTAAACTCTGGCTTCCATCCCAGCTCATTGCGGAGCTTGCTGGCATCAATGGCATAGCGAAGATCATGGCCGGCACGGTCTGTCACATGGTCATAAGCATCAGCTGGTTGCCCCATTTCCTTGAGAATCAGCTCCAGCACTTCCTTATTGTTCTTTTCACCATCCGCACCAATCAAGTAAGTTTCGCCAATTTGACCTTTTGTCAAAATTGACCAAACCCCTGAAGAATGGTCATTGGTATGAATCCAGTCACGAACGTTTTTACCTTCACCGTAGAGTTTTGGCTTGATACCACTCAAGATATTGGTAATTTGGCGCGGAATGAACTTCTCGATATGCTGGTAAGGACCATAGTTGTTTGAACAATTGGAAATAGTCGCTTTAACACCAAATGAGCGCACCCAAGCTTTGACAATCAAGTCTGAAGCTGCCTTGGTTGATGAGTAAGGCGAGCTGGGATTGTACTTGGTTTCAGCCGTAAATTTCTCACCTGGACCTTCTCCATGACCTGGCAAATCTTCACGCAGAGGTAGGTCCCCATAGACTTCGTCAGTTGACACATGGTGGAAACGAAGGTCGTATTTACGAGCTGCTTCCAAAAGAGTGTAAGTCCCGATGAAGTTGGTATGGATAAATGGACTCGGATCATTGAGCGAGTTGTCATTGTGGCTTTCTGCCGCATAGTGAACGATGGCATCTGCTTGAGCAGCTAGCTTATCGACCAAGGCGATATCTGCAATATCTCCAACAACCAACTCAACACGATCACCTATAATTTCTTCAATATTGGCACGATTACCCGCATAAGTCAGCTTGTCCAGTACTGTCACATGAACATCTGGAAAGTTATTGTAAACATAGTGGACAAAGTTGGAACCGATAAAACCAGCTCCACCTGTCACGATAATTTTTTTGTATTCAGTCATTTTTATTCCTTAACTTTTTTACAAATCTTCTTTTCTTAGTGGTTTGACATCCTTAAGCAGTGGATGATGTTTATCTGCTTCTGAGACTTCTGCTTCTGCTAGGTTTTCCCACTGGATGCCCAAGGCTGAGTCTGCATAGTTGACAAAGGCATATTTAGGCTTGAGTTCAAGTGCCCAGTAGTCATTGACCAGATAGCTATAAGAAACTGTATCCGAGAGTACTTGGAAACCATTGGCTACGCCACGAGGGACAAAGATTCCCTTACTTGCATCAATCTCGGTCTGATAAACATTTCCAAAAGACTCACCTTCACGTAGGTCAACCCAAGAACCCAGAACTTTCCCATTGTCTGCTACTGAGATATACTTATCCCAAGGTTCGGCATGGAGGCCTCGAAGAACATTTTTACGAGAAAAGCTGACGTTGTTTTGCAGTTTCCCTTCAGCAAAGAAGCTTTCAGGAAAACCAAGCGGTAGCATCTTTTCTTTCTGAAAATTTTCCTTAAACCAGCCACGATTGTCTCCATGAACTGGAATGTCAAACTCTAACATACCTGGAATGGCATCAATCTTACGCACTGCAAGTGTTTTACCGAAAAAATTATCTGTCATCTAGATTTCTCCAATCAAACGGAGCAGGTATTGTCCGTATTCATTTTTCTTAAGAGGTTGCGCCAATTCCAGTACATCTTCACGACTGATATAACCCATACGATAGGCAATTTCTTCCAGATTTGCAACCTGGAGATTTTGCATTCGTTGAACCGTTTCGATATATTGGGAAGCCTCTAACAGACTCTCATGTGTCCCAGTATCCAACCAAGCAAAACCACGGCCCATCACCTCAACAGAAAGATCTCCACGTTTCAAGTAAGCATTGTTGACATCTGTGATTTCCAACTCACCACGTGCGCTTGGTTTGATCTGTTTGGCAATCTCCACAACATCATTATCATAGAAATAAAGACCGGTCACTGCATAGTTGGAGCGAGGATTCTCCGGTTTTTCTTCTATTGAAATAGCATTCATGTCTGTATCAAACTCGACCACACCAAAACGCTCTGGATCCTTCACTTGGTAGCCAAAAACAGTCGCACCCTTCTCTTTCTTGGCTGCCTTTTGAAGCATTTTGCTTAAACCAGGTCCATGATAGATATTATCGCCTAGAATCAAGGCAACACTATCGTCACCGATAAATTCTTCACCGATAAGAAAAGCCTGAGCGAGTCCATCGGGACTTGGCTGTTCCGCATAAGAAAGCTTGATTCCAAATTCGGAACCATCCAAGAGCAGGTCCTTAAAACGGGGCAAATCCTGTGGTGTAGAGATGATCAAAATGTCCTTGATTCCAGCCAACATCAGGGTTGACAAAGGATAGTAAATCATGGGTTTATCATAAACCGGCATCAGCTGTTTTGACGCTGCCCGAGTAAGTGGGTACAATCGGGTACCTGAACCACCTGCAAGAATAATACCTTTCATAATGAAGTAACCTTTCTAACGAACTGATTAATGAGTAGCTTCAAATTCTTACTTCAATTTAGAAATAGCCGATTTCAGATAATCACCATTTCGAAGCGCTACTCCTACTTGTCTAGCATTAGCTGACAGTTTCATGTAATCTCGATCTGTCAAATCGTCTAGTGCCTTTTGGAGGTCATGTAAAGAATCAACTGCTATCCCACACTGTTTGTCCAGTACAAAGTGGGCCAGAGCCGATTCCTTCCACACTACTAGTGGAAAACCTGACGCCAAATAAAGAGAAGCCTTGTGCGAGTTGTTAAAGCGTAGGTAATTTCCGTAAGAACCTTGGCAGGTTGCTGAGCTGTCTCCGTCCCATACCAAACCAAAACTACCTTCAAGAGCAGCTGGGAGGTCATCTGGCATAAAGGAACCAAAGTAGCTAGTGTTTTTCAATGCGCGACTTTCATCGTAGCCCACCCCATACAAGTTATAGGCGGGCTGGTCTGGCAAGTTATAAAGATAACCTGACTTTGCAGGGTTCAAATTTCCAGCTACGATAATAGGTTGGTCTTTTTGAGGAAGAGTTTGTACCTCAAAGTTAGGAATCAGATAGTCAAAAATCTCCAAACTAACCATTTTATCTGCTGGCACTCCTTGACCTACCAGAACTTTCTTCATGATATCGTTATGAACGATAATGCCATCCACTGACATCAAAGCTTTCTTTTCCTGGAAGTAATTGCGCATTTTATGACGAAATTTCACTTCCGAACCTGCTGCATGACGCAAGGTTTCAATATCATGGATCAAAAGATAGAATTTTGCTCCTCTTTTTTGCGCCTGCTTGATGAGTTGTGAGATGAAAAATGTATGGTGGATAATAGGGAACTGAATCACCAATTCATCTCCGGCTCCCAACTGATCAAACACAGACTTGGTCGCACGATATTTGTGTTGTTGAGCTTTAAAGAAATTCATCTTATACCAATTCTCAACCTTGAGCTCCAAGCCCTCATAACCCTCTGAGATTAGAATAGCTTCCACGTCATTTCGTGCCTTACTCCCTGCATTCTTTTCGTGTGCATTATGCAGAAATGAATCTTTCAGATAATATTTCACCTTTTCTCCCCTTTATCCGTGATGTTCTTAGATACTCCCTAGTTCTTCTTCTACCACATCCAATGCACGTTCAACAGTCACGTGCATATCATAGTATTTATAATCTGCCAAGCGCCCACAGAAAATAACGCGCCCATTTTTCTCAGCTTCTGCTAGATACTGCTCATAAATAGCATTGTTTTTGGCATCATTGATTGGATAGTAAGGTTCATCTCCTCTTTTCCAATCTGCTGGATATTCACGAGTAATAACGGTCTTGGCTTGAGTCCCAAACTCAAAATGTTTGTGTTCGATGATTCGCGTATAGGGAATATCACGTTCAGTATAGTTGACTACAGCATTTCCTTGATAATTTTCTTGATCCAAAATCTCATGCTCAAAACGGAGACTACGATACTCTAGTTCACCAAACTTGTAGTCAAAGAACTGATCAATCATCCCTGTGAAGACAATCTTAGTTGCTGAAGCCTCCAAGTTCTCCCGATCAGCAAAGAAATCTGTATTAAGCTCTACTTCGATTCCTTCCAACAACTTTTCGATGATGACATTGTAACCACCAATCGGAATTCCTTGGTAACGGTCATTGAAATAATTGTTATCATAGGTCAATCGAACAGGTAAACGCTTGATGATAAAGGGTGGTAGTTCAGTAGCAGAACGCCCCCATTGCTTTTCGGTGTAGCCCTTGATTAGCTTTTCATAGACATCCATACCAATCAACTTAATGGCTTGTTCCTCTAAGTTTTTAGGCTCAACATCTTGCATGTGTGTCGTCTGCTCAGCAATCTTGTCCTTAACTTCTTGGGGTGTCTTTGTCCCCCACAAAGCATAGAAAGTGTTCATATTGAAAGGCAGATTGTAAAGATGTCCTTGATAGTTGGCAATGGGAGAATTGATGTAATTGTTAAACTCCGCAAACTGATTGACATAATCCCAGACCTTTTTATTGGATGTATGGAAGATATGAGCCCCATACTTGTGGACATTGATTCCTTCAACAGATTGGCAATAGATATTCCCACCGATGTGGTCACGTTTGTCAATCACCTTCACCTTCTTGCCACGTTTGTTGGCTTCGTGGGCAAAGATTGCACCTGACAAGCCAGCACCGACAATCAAATAATCGTACATAAAATCTCCTTATTTCTTTAAAACACTTTTTAGTTCTTGAAAATCCAAGACACGTAAGACCAAAACCAAGCCACCGTAGACTAGGAAGCCAAGCAGAGAATAGATCAAGACATTCACAACAGACGAGAAGTGCATGAAAGCTTGTACAGAATACAAAGCGCCGTACATCAGTAGTGCTGCTAGAAGTATTTTTAGCATGGATGGTAGAATCTTGACCTCTTTTAGATACGAACGTGTAAAGTAGAGTTGGATCAGCCAGACCAAACCTTCAGTCGCAACAGATACAATTGAAGCTCCAATATAGCCCAGAGGCGGGATCAAGAGGAGATTCAAGCCCACACTAAAAACAGCTGGAATAGTTGTTGATAGCATAAATTCACGATTCTTATTGTGAGGAATCAAGATTTGAATTCCCATTATGTTAGTCCAGCCAATAAAGAACATTCTAAAGACCATGATGGCAATCGCATAGCGAGCATCTTGGAAGTCTTGCCCCAGGAAAAAATTGACAAAATCTTTGTTAACAATTAAAATCCCCGCAATCATCGGGAAGATAACCAAGTTATACACTAAGAAAGACATTTCATGTAACTTGTTAACCGCCTTTTGATTACCTGATGAGAGGAGATTGGAGACCCGAGGCAACATAACACTACCAAGCGACGTTACCAAAGTCAACAAAATATTCAATAATTTCAAGGCTTGATCATAGATCCCGACATCCTTGGTCGAAGACAAGGCACCCAACATGGTGCGATCTAGCGTGATGTAGAGTGAAATGGCAATCTGTGGCAGAAACAAGAGAATGACTGGTTTGATATGCTCTTTGGCATAGGCTATATCCAAATGCGGCTTGCGAATGTGCTCCCGAGCAGGAAGCCACATACTCAACTGACCTAGTAGATCATAGGCAACCAAGAGGATGATATACAAGTACAAGTCGGATGGTTTCTTAACAAATAGGAATATCGAAACAACACCTAGAAGTTTGACCATTGTGTTACGAGCTGTGATTTTTTTGAAATCTTCTAACCCTTGAAAAAGCCAAGAAATATCAAAACCACGAGACAGCAAACTAAAGCCAAGTATATAGGCAATTGGATTGTTCATCGACGGCACAAGTAAGCAGACAATGATATAAAGCGTAACTGCTAAACAGGTTGAAAGGACTTGTAAACTGTAAATACCCCAGAAGGTCTTTTCGACTTCCTTACGATGGCCGGAAATTTCCTTTGTCCCATAATTGGCTACTCCCAGCGTCGCCAGTAGGATAAAATAAGTCACGATAGAATTATAGTATCCGTATGACCCCAAATCATCCGAGGAGAAAACCCGAGTAATATAGGGTGTAGTAATGACTGGTAAAACGATTACTAACAGCTGATAAGAAAGATTATATAAATAATTTTTTAATACTTTCACAAGGAGTTCCTCGTTGTAGATTTCTTCGATTCAAATTCAATAACTGGCAAGGTTGCAAATAGAGTAAACATAAAAATATTATAAGACGGGCGAACCCAGAAGGCCTCAAACATACAGTTGACTGCTATTAAGGATAAGGCCGTCAATAGCAAATAATTCTTTTTGCGATAAAGAGACCAAGACCTAACTATGTATAACACGACCAATAAGAGAACTGGAATCATCCCATAGGTAAAGAGCATCTGAACGTAGGAAGAGTCTACATAGTCGTAGCTCAAAACGGATTCTGTACGCCCCCCATAACCGATAAATGATATGCCCCGAATCCCAAACCACTGCACTGCATATTTTTTTAGTGCCTCATGTCCTAGGTGTAATCTCATACTAAAAAAATTGTTTAGAGCCACATACATTGGATGAGACCAGGTAAATTTAGAAGAGAGATAAATCATTACTGAAGACGCTATACCAGCCGATAAAGGAAGTAAAGCAAAAAGCCGTCGCTGTTTATCATTTCGGAAATAAAAGTACAGAAAAATGAGCGCCATTACAGTAATAGAAGCGGCATTAAGCCTCGCATCGCAATATCGAATAATGAAATAAGCCAGACCAAATCCTAAGGCAGTCCGTAAAATAATGAATTTCTTTCTAAAGATATACGATATAGCTGTATATAGATAAAAACAGTGAGAAGCAAAATCAGTTGGATAAATAAAGCCAAATGAATTTCGAACAACGACTCCCGCAGATCGTGATTGGACAAATTGCAAGTTTGGAATAGCACCAATCACGGCCAAGAGCACTATCAATACAATAAAAAACAAGGCTACAACAGAGTATATTTTAAGTACACTTTCCATCTCAGCCTTGTAAAGAAAGACAAGCAGAAACATATACATCAATGCATTAAGGTTCCCAGTCTTATAGTAAACCATGCCCCCAGCAAAAAGAAGAATTGGTGCAAAGATGAGATAGCTTATAGAGTAGTGATGAATATAAGCAAATCGCATAGCAAGTAAAAGGACCGCAAAAAAAGGAACTAGATTAGGAATATTAGGTAAAACAGGAGCTAACATAGACGTATTGATCATATCTATGGAGACAACCACTATTAAAACTGCTGCAATTAGCAATTTATCACGTTCTAACTTTAACATTTTCTTTTTCCTTTTCTTCTTTCGTCCCTAACTCTTACTTAGGATTTTTTTAACTTTTTAAATTGATAATAGAGCCGCGGATACTTAGTAATTAAAACATAGAGGATCCTACGTTTCTTGCTAACTCTAGCATTCTTCAAGACAAGAGGCAAATAAGGCCTGGTTTCCTCCTGAAGTCTCTTGAATTCTACTGAATCCCCATCCTTAATCATCGTAAAGATAAGAAGACTTCCTGTAAAGAAGCGTGAAATGATAGCTTCTTGGAGTTCTGAACTCTCAGGATAGGTTGCATTCACAACCTCTTTTAAATGATCAATTGCTTCGTAAAACTCGTATTGTTTTGGAGTGAAAGCCGAGGCAGTAATGCTACCAGGTCTATGGTAATAATGGTAAATCGGAAGATGGTACAAGGCCACGGATTGGGCTTGGTTGAGATGCTCACTGATAACATAGAGGTCTTCGTAGATGCGCCCCTTGGGGAAGGGAGCTTTCTCAAGAAGTTCTTTCCGATAGAGTTTCCCACAAGCAGAGACCGTCACAAGGTCTCCATAAAGCATCTCAGTCAGAGCCTTTGCCTTGTCATAGACCTTAACTTGGTCTAAATCAAGCTGATCCAAGTGAAAATTTTGAAAACGATGATAGTGAGCTGTTGGCTCTACTTTGCCACTCACCATATCTGCTTGGGTACGACTTTGTAGCTCTGCTAGCAGTTCCAAGGCGCAGGGTTCCAGATAGTCGTCTGGATCTAGGAAAGTAATCCAGTCACCCTTGGCTTTTAAGACCCCATAGTTCCGAGCATCAGACAAGCCACCGTTGACCTTATGGTAGCTAGTCACCCAATCATATTGCTGGGCATACTGGTCACACAAGTGTCCTGAGCCATCACTCGAGCCGTCATCAATCAAGAGGACTTCCATATCCTTGTAAGTCTGATGTTCCAAACTCTCCATGGCATAATGAAGGTAGTTCTCCACATTGTAAACAGGCACAATTACCGAAATCATATTTTCTTTTCTTTCTCTTACTTAGTTTTACAGTTTAAATCTCAAATGAGCTTCTATCTGGAAGCAGTTGATCCATAGCCTTGATAAAGTCTGTCATCACCTGCTCCTCGTCTTGAATGTTAAATCCATCATTGATACACATAATTTGGTATTTGCCAGAATTTAGTATCTTCCAAAAATCTGGTCCGGCATTATCCAAAGAAAAGAGTCCCCCCAACTTAGGATTTCCGACAGCGTATTGACCACTGGCAATCTGCCAATACTTAAAGAGCCAAACATTGGTATCAGAAGGATTTCTAAAGCGACTAGCCGAGGTTCTTTCCAAGACAGCTTTTTCCTTTTCCCATACCAAGTTCATCGTTGATCTTAGTAGAGGATAGGGCAGATGACTCTCCCAGAAACCACAGATAAACTGACTATTTCTGTATAGTAGCGACTTAACGATACTTTTTAATCCCTGCTTTGGATCAAAGAATTGGCCATTCTTCAAAATTTCATTTCGACTGAAATAGCTAGTGACAATCTCCATGTCATTTATCTGAAAATTCCCCGTTCCATATCGCTCAGGAATAATCGGTGAAAGAGCCGTATTATATTTGGGTAAACCATCCTCTGAGAAAAAATCTGTCGGCTCGACTGGAGCTGTCAAATACATATCGTCATTAAAAAAAACAAAATGCTCAGAGAGTCCGGGGATCCGATGGATATTACTTTCGATAGGATTGGCAGAAAAAACTGGCAGGTAGTCATTGCAGATAATCTCTGTATGATCTACCAATACCAATTTATCACTGTTTAACTCTAACCAGCTTGGCTTTTGCTGGTCGGTCACGAGGTAGACCTTATTAACCCAAGGAGCAAATTTTTCAACTCCTCTAAACCAATATTTAAAGGTCCCCCATTCTCGGTAAGCCTTGACTGAATTCATACTCTGTTTAGAAGTATTAACCGATCCATCATAGCTTGATTTTTTTTCTTGCCACACAGGATCATTCCCATCAACCCAAGTAACAACAAAATCTATTTTATTCATAACTAATCTTTTCTATCTGTTTTATACAACTCCGAAAAGTTCTTGATGTAACTCTCCAAAGAAAACAGCTCTTTTTGTCTCTGATATCCTACTCGCCCAAATTTTTCTCTTTTTTCAGAACTATCTAGTAAGAGAGAAATGGCATTAGAAAGTTCTTGAGGACGATTTGGTTTGACTAAGCAACCACTTTTGTCATCTACTACCATTTCAGCTATTCCCCCATTGTTATAACCAACAACTGGTTTTGAACAAGCCATGGCTTCTAGGACCACTGTAGGTAGGGAATCAGGTTTTATACTTGGTAAGACAAAGATATCAAACATATTATAAAGTTCAGAAGTCTTATCGTAGTAATCAATACGATGAATTTGTGACACAACAGATGAAGAAGCTATTCTCTTATCTAGTTCTTCTAAGCGCCATTCTTCACCAGGAAAAACACCTCCAGCTAGGAAAGCCACCGCTTGCTCATTCTTTTCCAAAAGTGGCTCGACTGCTTCTATGAAATCATTTTGTCCTTTGATAGCATTGACCCGACCAATCATGCCAATCACAAGTGCATCTTGCGCAATGTCAAATTTTTCACGAATAGAAGACGCATCCATTGGATAATAGACAGTATTATCGACACCGTTATAAATCACTTCCACTTGGCTATCTTTGATAAAAGGAGACTGCTTGATATGATTAGCGACCGCTTGGGACACCGTCACAATCTTGTCTGCATATCGTCCCATGAGCATATTGATAAAGTCAGAAATAGCTTTGGGTTTGACGATAATCTCATGAACATGCCAAATCAAAGGCAGCTTGAGCTTGCGTTTCAAATAGATGCCCTCCAAAACAGCCGCTGTATTATTGTGAACCATATCTATACTGTGTTGTCGAGCATAGAGGGCGATTTGCTTAGCATAGAAATTATAAGAGCGAATATAGTCGGCAATGCCTTTAGGATTAAAGTATTTTCTACGTAAAATCGGATAATCCAACACACTGACCTGAGCCCCAACTTGACGCAAGGCCTCGACTAAAACACCATCATTTGGCAGGATGACATGAGCTTCAAATTCTTTGGAATCCAATCCTTTGATCAATTCCAATAAGACCTTATCTGCTCCATACATTTCTGCACCAGCATGCAAGTATAAAATCCGTTTCATTCCCTATCCTTTAAACACTTCTTCATAATCTGACACAATCTTTTCCCATGTGAAAGCTGAGAGGATTCTTTGGCTTGACTTGAAATCCAAGTCAGTTATTGCTGCCTGATCAAATCCTTCTACTTCCTCAATGACACGTGCCAACTCATCTTTTTTCCAATAAATGGCCCCATCTTCACCAACTTCACGGTTAAAGCCAACATCTAGCAACAAATTTAGTTTTGTGGATGCTAGGGCTTCCAGTAAAGAAGGGTTGGTTCCTCCAACCTCATGCCCATGGAAATAGGCAAAGGCGTTTTCACGAATGTACTTGAGTAACTCTTGGTCATAGACAGTACCGACAAATTTGACCCTAGGATCTTTGTCAAAACCAGTATCCCGTAACAACTGGTCGTAAAATTTATTCTGCTCCACATTTGTGATGAGAACAAAGTCCTTTTTGGACTTGGACTTGATAAATTCACGAATCATGGCTTCGTAGTTATTTTCAGGAACAAATCGTCCCACTACTAGATAATAGCCATTTTCGCTAACTCCTTTTTCCTGATACCAATCCCGAACTTTGGTATCTTCTGCTTTCAGGATTGAAGGAGCTGTATCTGTCCCATAGGCAATATAGGTGGTCTTTGGTTGATATTGCTTATAATCCTCTTGGATATATTGTTCAATATTTTTACTGTCACAGACCAATAAATCTGCATGTTTGACCATGAGCTGCTCTGAAAATTTCCAATACTTACGAACTGGTAAACTCCACTTTGCTCGCAACCATTCATGACCATCAGGATTTACCAGCAATTGGCCTCCGATGGCACGAATTTTTTTCTTAAGCCCAGAAATAAAAGGACCGATGCGACAAGCTAGAATGTAAAAAATGGGAGCCTCGTCCTTGTTTTCCTTAGCCAATTCAATAGCCTTGTTGACCGCTGCGATATCGTAAGCGATGGCGCGGGCAGGTCCGATATTGGGTACATCGATGTTGAAGCAAATGGCTCCATTGTGCTCAAACTGATCTTCCGTAATACCAGACTTGGCTGAATTTTCACGCATACAAGCAACATAGTATTGTATGTTGCTGTCTTTTTGATATTCGGTTAATTTTTCAACAAAGGTTTCAAATCCTCCATACTTAGCAGGAATCCCCTTTGAACCAATGATATAAACTGACTGTTTCATTTCTCTCCTAACAGGACTGAAGGGCAGAAATTACTTCGCCCCTTCCCTCATAAAGACCACTTTAACGGTCTTTAACAATATTTCAATATCTTTCCAGATTGTCCAGTCATCAATGTAAGCTACATCTAATTTGACAACTTCATCGAAATTTTTGATTTCACTTCGTCCACTAACCTGCCATAAACCAGTAATCCCGGGCTTAAAACTGAGACGACGTTTCTGTTCTGGCGTATACTTTTCATACTCATCAATAGTTGGAGGACGAGTCCCTACTAAACTCATATCCCCAATTAGTACATTCCAAAACTGCGGCAACTCATCCAAACTTGTCTTACGAATGAAGCGTCCAATTGTTGTGACACGTGGGTCATTGTCCATTTTGAACATCCCCCCCTGCATCGTATTCTGATTCATCAGCTGTTGTTTAATCTCTTCCGCATCTACACGCATAGAACGAAACTTATAAAAAGTAAAGCGACGACCATTTTTTCCAATACGCGTTTGAGAAAAAATGGCCGGCCCACCATCTCTTCGAATCAGTGGTACCAATACTAAACTAACTACAGCAAACAGAACAAGTCCAACAATAGCTCCGCAAATATCTACAATTCGTTTTGCAACTACATGACTAGGCTTGTAAAATTTTGTTGAAAAGGTTACAACATTCAAACCTGCCATTTCACGAATTTTTTTATCACTACCCAAATAGTCGTTAAAAGCATTTAGGTTGACTGTCACATCTATTCCCATTGTTTCAAAAAGAGAGATATAATCTTCAATATTATACTCCTCACTAGGTAGATTGATAAAAACTTCATCAACAACTTCATGAGTTGCAAAATTTAAAACATCTTCAACTGGTACTACTTTTAAGTGCTCATGTTGAAAATTAGGCTGATCTAAGACACTAACAGCTTCTAATTCCCATAAAAAATCACTCGATTCTAACAGTTTGTCTATTACCTTCTCTACTCTAGACGTAGCCGTAATCAAGAAAACTTTTTTTCTCCCTTTAAAATTTGGTAATAGACGTTTCCAATAGCGTTTAATACATAGATTCAATAGATATAGTAACACGGAATGCATTGTTAAAAAGTAGATCATTCCTCGTCTTGAAATACTAAAGCGTTCCTTCAAGAAAAAATTAGAAATACTTATTGCCAATGCAAAGAAAATAATATACTTCGCTATTCTGATAAACTCAGCCAAGTACCCTCTTTTGAAAAAATCTTGTCCATAATCACTAATATAAAAGACAAAATAATGGAGAATGTATAGGATAACCATTGAAGTGTATACAATCTCTGTTTCTTTAACAAAACTGAGTAAATAAGCTAAAATAATGACAAGAAAACTCTGGAATACTGCCAAAGAAATCTTCAATCCCTTTTCTTCCATAATATCTTCCCTAGGCTATTTATTATTTTTTGCCATAATTCCCATAGTTTCCATATGCTCCATAGGAGCCATATTTTTCGACTGAAGTATTAAATTTATTTAGAACTACTCCTAGAAATGGTTTACTTGTTTGTTCGAGTTGTTCTTTAGCTTTTTGGACATCGCGACGATTTGTTTCACCAGCCGCAGTCACCAAAACAGAAGCATCACATTTCTGTGTAATGATTGCAGCATCAATAACAACTCCTATCGGTGCGGTATCAACAATGATATAATCAAAGTATTTATGCAGAGTATCAATCATAGTTGCAAAATTTTCACTTTGTAGCAAAGCTGTAGGGTTTGGGGATACAGAACCTGCCTGGATAACAAATAAATTTTCAACATTTGTTTCGCATAAACCTTGTGATAAGTCTGTTGTCCCTGATAAATATTCTGTTAACCCTGTAATCTTTTCACGTGATTTAAAAACACCCGACATGACAGAATTACGGATATCCGCATCGATTAACAGTGTCTTATATCCCGCACGCGCGAAAGCCCAAGCAATATTAGTAGAAGTTGTTGATTTTCCTTCCCCAGGCTTTACAGATGTAATTGCAATTACTTTTAAATTATTCCCACTCAGTTGAATATTGGTGCGAAGCGCATTGTAGTACTCTTCAGCTTTTCTTGCCTGATCCAATTTTTTGTGTGCAATTTCTAACGTTGGCATTTCTCTCTCCTATCTCAATTTATCCAAGTTTGGAACAACTCCCAAGAGTGCAATTTGCATAACATCCTCAACATCTTCTGGGCGTTTCACTCGTGTATCCAAGAGTTCGACAAGGAGAACAGTGACAACCATCGCAACTGCTCCCACAAGGAATCCAACCATTGTATTACGACGAATATTTGGAGACGATGGCGATGTTGCAGGACGTGCTTCTTCAAGTGTAGTCACATCTGAAACGCGCGTTACACTGATGATTTTTTGAGCAGCAACCTCTCTCAAAGAGTTGGCAATCCGACTTGCTTCTTCTGGTACGCGATCAGTAACAGAGATAGAGACAATACGCGTATCAACAGGAACTGTTACTTTAATTTTACTAGCAAGACCTTTTGGAGGGAGTTCTAGTTTCAAATCAGTCGCAACCTTCTCTAAAACGTCTTGCGAGAGAATGATTTCTCGATAGTCTTTTACCAAGTAAGATCCTGCTTGCAAGTCTTGGTTAGTCAAGCCAGGCTTATCTCCCTGATTACGATTGACCACATAAATTCGGGTCGTACTCGTAAACTCCGGCTTCACAATAAAACTACTGTAGGCAAATGCTACTGTCCCTGTCACGAATGCCACCAAAGCAATTAAAAATTTTCGTTTCCAAAGGATTTTAAGCAAGTGAAATACATCGATTTCCATCATATTTTGTTCTTTCATTTTTTCTCCTAAATCAATTGATCCATTATTATTTTTCGGGGATTATCCTTAAAAAGTTCCTTAGCCTTATCTTCACTGTATTTTTTGGCAATGATATCATAGGCTTCCTCCATATGAGGAGGTCTACCATCTAAGTTGTGCATATCACTTGCTATCACGTGAACCAGATCTCGTTCCAAGAAATACTGGGCTCTCTTTTTCATAAATTTATAGGTTTCTCCAAAGAGTTTTGGTTTCAAAACATGAGAACTATTAACCTGAGTATAACATCCCATATCAATCAGTTCTCGCACGCGCTTTTCATTGTTTTCTAAAGCATCGTAACGTTCAATGTGGGCAATGACGGGTGTAATACCTAACATTAGAATATCACTCAATCCCTTATGCATATCTCGATAGGCTGTATTCATACTAAACTCAATCAAAGCATAGCGACTATCGTTAAGGGTTGGGATTAATTTCTTTTCTAACTTCTCAACAACATCTGGCGTATAGTAGATTTCTGCTCCATAGGCAATGATTAAGTCATCCGCAACTTCCTTAGCCATTTCTCGCACCTTCAGAAAGTTGGTTGCGATTTTTTCTTCAGGAGTTTCGAACATCCCTTTTCGTCTATGCGAAGTGGAAACAATTGTTCTCACTCCTTGACTATAGGCCTCTCTAAGTAGTTTTTTACTCTCCTCTATTGACTTTGGACCATCATCCACATCAAAAACGATGTGCGAATGGATATCTATCATGCTACTTGCCCTCCATCACATCATTGATAGCAGCTTTAGCAGCAGCTAAACTACTATCGTCAATTTCCATCATGTAGAGGTTACTATCTGGCATAGCATAGGATGGAAGATCTGTTCTACCCGTTCCTTTCAAGTCTTGAGAATTAACCTTATACTTACCACCACTATCCAGCTGGGTATTGACCAAATCCATCATGGTTTCTAGCGGCATATTGGTTTGCAAAGAGTCTTGTAATCCTTTGATGATGTTATCGTAGTTTTTTAAAGCCTCAGTTGACGTCAACTTCTGAATAATAGCAACAATGACCTTTTGCTGGTTCCGACCACGATCACGGTCTCCATCTGCTAAAGAGTAGCGTTCGCGGACAAAGCCAAGGGCCTGTTCCGAATCTAGATGAACATTTCCTACAGGAAAATGGTACTTACCATGCAAAGAAGTGAAATCCTGATCATTATAGACATCAACGCCACCTAAAAGGTCAATCAATTTCAAGAAAGAAGTGAAGTTCAAACGAACATAGTAATTGATATCAACCCCGTATAGGTTTTCCAAAGTATGAATTGACGAGTCCACTCCATAGATTCCAGCGTGGGTCAATTTATCCTTTTGATTGTTTCCTCCATCCGCAATCGGAACATAGGAATCTCGAGGCGTTGTAGTCAGAAGAATTTTCTTGGTATCTCGATTCACAGTCATTAGAATATTCACATCAGAACGAGATACTGAACTAATCGGTCCGTAGGTATCAATTCCACTGACATAAATATTAAACGTCTGATTTTTAGATACCTTTGGTGCCGCAACATCCTTAGTTAGTTTTTTTGTATAGATTTTTTTAATTTTCGAAGCATAATCTGGATACTCTGCTTCGATGATGTTTTCAAAAATACTATTTAAGACAATTGCTTTCGTTTCGCCAGAAAGCAGACTCTTATAAGCTGCCAGATAAGAAGCACTCTGTTCAACTGTCAAGTCTTTACTCTGTGTCGTCTTAATATCTGCCATCAACTTTTGGATATTATCATTATCTGTTTCAGTCGGACCTGTTACACTATCCAACTGAGTAACATTGTTGATTTCACTGTCTTTTAAAACGACCACACTCATCGAATACTCTGAATAGTTTGATGTCGCATTGATGTGATTGGTCAACCCTACAAACTGATGAAGTGCAAATAGTGAGACAGAACTGACTAGTACAGCAAGTGTCAAAAAGAAAACCGTAAACTTTTCGGCTTTTTTATAAACTATCAGCAGAGTTGCAATTACAATAGAAATTAGAATTAAAATCGTAGCCAGAATATTTAGATATCTAAAGGCCAGGATATTATGTTTAAAAATCAAGAACAACAAAAAACCACTCAATAAAAAATAAATGGCTAATAAGAATATATTAATATTTCGCTTCGCATTCCCTAAACGAGCTCTCTTTGAGCGTCTACTCATAATAATCTCCTAAACCTTCATAATTAAAACCATTATATCATAAACCAACAATAAATGCCATTCATTCATTATAGTTAAGCGTTTTTATTTATACCTTTTTCCCAAAAAAACTCAGGTCATTTACTCGTTTTTAGTTTAACGGATACAAAAACAAGGCTCCTGAATAGGAAACCTTGTTCTCATCTTATTTTACGTGGTTTTCAAACTCTTTTTGGCTCTTTTCGATAGCTTTTTTACTTTCTGCTTCCCACTTAGCCTTGGCTTCGTCAAATTGTTTCTTGGTAACAGGGTCTTTTTGTAATTTCATGTACTTATAATTATTTCCGTCACCCTTGATACCTACTAGGGAGTAGGCACGTGTAAACGGAGTTACTTTGGTTACAGAGGCTGTACCACCATTTGACATAGCAGACATGACTAGAGAATTGTCAATCATCCAAGCTTGAGCTTCAGCGTATTTTTCATAACGCTTAGCAACATCTTTGTTCTCAGCATCTGCTTCTTTCAGGAGTTGTGTATAGGTATCGATCCCCAAACTCTTAATGAGCTCTTGATCTTCCTTGGCATCAAGACCAAAAATCTTGAGATAGAAGCCAGTTTCAGCATTGAAGGGATCTAGATAAGTTGATGGATCCTGGTAATCACCAACCCAACCATCAAAGTTTAGGTCGTAGTCACGAGCTGCTGGATTTGGTGCTAGGAAGGCAACATTTCCAAAGTCATCTGTAGAAAGCTGTTGAACATCAATGACGATATTGTCAGAACCTAGTACTGTTTCAAGGGTTTGTTTAACCGAATTCATACCAGAGACCGCATTTTTATTTGTCTGATCAACAGGGACATCCAAATGGATTGGGAAAGTCACGCCTTGGGCTTCCAATTCCTTTTTAGCTTCCGCAAATTTTGCTTGGGCCTTTTCCTTATTGAAGTAAGCATCTTGAGCGTCTGCCAAATTGATACCTGACCACTCAGTTCCGTAGTTCACAAGCTTAGAAGCTGTTACTTCTCCAAAGGTCTTGTCTCCCACCTGGACAAATGTTGGGGGAACCAGAGTATTACGAAGGGTTTTGCTCGCTGCTTCTTCACCGTTAGATTGAGCAGAGTAGGCTGTTCGATCAATTCCAAAGTTGATAGCCTGACGGAATTTTTTATTTAAGATAGCTGTTTGAGCTGATTTCTTTTGTTCGTCCGTTGTTTTAGCGGTATGATTATAGGTTTTGCGGTTGACGTTAAAGTTAAAGTACCAAGATGTCTTGTCTTGTAAGCTATAGACGATATTGTCTTGGTATTTTTCTTTTGTCTTAGCATAATTCGAACTGTTTGGATAGACTCCTGCAATCGAGTAAGCACCACTTTCAAAGTTTCGAATGGTCATCTCCTGATCTGACCCATCAAAGTAGGCTAACTTAACTTTTTCAATGGTTACTTTATCATGGTCATAATAGTGTGGATTCTTCACATATTCGATCGAAGATTTTGATGTGAAATCTTTTAACAGATATGGACCGTTATAAAGGATGCTGTCTGGTGTCAAGGTACCAAAGTCTTTATCTTTTGATTTCAAAAACTCTTCGTTGACTGGGAAAAGAATACTATTGGTTGTCTTAGAGTTCCAATAAGGTTCTGGTCGTGTCAAAGTGTACTCAACCGTATAGTCATCCAAGGCTTTGACACCAACAGTTGAAAAGTCATTGGTCACACCCGTCACATAGTCATTCAATCCCTTGATTGAATTTTGAATCAGATCCATGGCTTGCCCCTTGTTGTCCGCAGCATATTTGATCCCAGTGACAAAATCCTGAGCTTTGACTGAAGCGTATTCCTCACCATCAGCCGTATACCACTTGGCATCTTTTCTAAGCTTGTAGGTATAGGTCAAACCATCTGATGAAACAGACCAATCCTCCGCAAGAGCAGGTACGAGGTTCCCATAGCTGTCATTTTCTAGCAATCCATCTACGAGATTGGTAATAACGGCAGTGTTATCTGCATAATAATCTAGAAGATAGTTAAAAGTTGTTGGATTCGCACTAAATGTTGATGAATAAGTGCTAGTATCTGTGTTGGACTGTCCACATGCAGAGAGCAAAATCCCTGTCGCTAAGACAAGACCTGTCCCGATTAGTCTTTTTTTCAGTTTGATCATCATTCACTCCTTTATGTCACTTTTTATAACATAACCATATTTTATCAAATTTATTCAAAAATGTAAAGTTACTGCCTTTATGACAACTGGTGTCTCAAAACAAAAAAGAAGCACAGTTTCCTGCAACTTCCTTTTCTGTTTATAGATTACTTGACGTGTTTTTCAAGTTCTTTTTGGTATTTGGCATTTGTCTCGATTTTTTCTTGTTGCCATTTCTTGAAGGCTTCTTCGTATTCTTTTGCAGTCACAACGTCATTTTGCAATTCCAATCCTTTGAATACAAATGGGTCTCCCTTGATCCCGACTTGAGAGTAAGCTTTTGTAAATGGTACAGTACGGCTAACCGTTGGAGAACCACCTGAAGAAGCAACTGGGATTAAAAGTGAACTATCCGATACCCAAGCTTGAGCTTTAGCATATTTTTCATAACGCTTATTAAGGTCGCTGGTTTCAGCTGCAGCGTCATCCAAGAGTTTCTTGTATTCGTCCAGTCCAACTTGAGCCATCACTTCTGGATCTTTTCCGCGATTGATCCCCAAGTGTTTAAGGGCAGAACCCTTCTTAGCATCAAGGATGTTGAGGTAGGTAGCCGGGTCTTGATAATCTGGTCCCCAACCAGTTCCGTTCAAGTCATAGTCTTTTTGGGATGGAACCTTGGCTTGAGATGTAATGCTCATTTTCTCATTATCTGTCATTTGAAGGACATCGACAATGACATTTTCAGTACCAAGTGATGATTCGATAGACTGCTTGAGTGAGTTAGTTTGTTGAACCGCGATTACATCTGTTTGTTCAACCGGGATATCCAAATGGATTGGGAAGGTAACCCCCTTGCCCTGCAATTCTTCCTTGGCTTTAGCAAAGGCTGCCTTAGCTTTTTCAGGACTGTAAATCGTATCCTTGCCATCTGTAAGGGCTACATCTTTCCACTGGTCTCCATATGAAACGAGCTCTGCCTGTGCCAACTCTCCAAAGGTTTTTTCACCCACTTGAACGTAGTCATGTGGCACTAGGCTGTTACGGATAATCTTGTCCGCACCTTCTTCACCATTCAACTGAGCAGTATAAGAATGACGATCAAGGGCAAAGTTCAGCGCCTGACGGAAGTTCTTGTTGAGAAGAGCTTCTTTCGTTGATGTTTTTTGAGCTTCGTCTGTTTTAGCTGTTTTATTGTAAGATTGGCGGTTTACGTTAACAGTGAGGTAGTAGCTTGTCGCTTCTTGTGGACTGTAAACAATCTTATCGCCGTACTCTTGTTTAGTTGACTCAAAATTTGAACTTGTCGGGAAGAGACGAGCTGTTGTATAAGCTCCTTGTGTAAAGCTACGAATCAAGGATTCTTGGTCTGATCCATCGTAGAAAGTTAGTTTAATATTGTCAATCTTGACATTGTCCTTATCCCAGTAGTTTGGATTCTTTTCATATTCAATGACTGATTTTGAAGTCAATGATTTCAAGAAATAAGGACCATTATATAGGATACCTGATGGGGTTGGTGCACCGTAGTCGCTCCCTTTAGAATTCAAAAATTCTTCATTAACTGGGAGCATGGTTGCAGTTGTGACCTTAGAGTTCCAGAAACTCTCTGGTTTGTTGAGCGTATATTCTACCGTATAATCATCAACAGCCTTAACTCCTACGGTAGAGAAATCATTGCTCTCACCACTAACATACTCTGCCAAACCTTTGATAGAATCCTGAATCAAAGAAAGACCATCTGATTTTCCGTCAGCGGCATGTTTAAGCCCAGTAACAAAGTCTTTAGCTTTAACTTCAGCGTATTCTTCCCCATCAGAAGTATACCATTTTACACCCTTACGAAGTTTGTAGGTGTAAGTCAAACCATCCTTTGAAACAGACCAGTCTTCTGCAAGTGATGGAATTAAGTTCCCATACTTGTCATTTTCCAAAAGACCATCAACAACGTTTGCTATAACTTCAGAAGTTGAGCTCTTGCTCGTCACACTATAGTCCAAAGAAGATGGATCCATAGCATAGACATAAGAGAATGTCTTGGGAGCATCCGCTTTCTTTTCACTTTGCCCACAAGCAGTTAACAGTAGGGCCGCACTCAAAACAGCACCTGCTCCTAAGAGCCACTTTTTCGATTTCATAAGTAATCTCCTTAAAGATAGTGTTTTCACCATTATACCCTATTTTTTCATAAAAGCAAGAACTTTCGCCAGATTTTTTAGAAAATTCTAACAAATATTTTTTAAAGGTTTTTCTATATATTTTTCAACAAAAGAACCCCAAGCATCAAAGGCTTGAGGTTCACTTATTTTAATCCGCTAGTTCCACACAAAAGGCATCCCATGGAGCCAAGGTTTGTTTTTCAACTGCTTCTTTAGCAGTAGTGTTTTCAATCAAGATTGACTTAACTCTTCCTTCTACTGAAAAGTTTTGTTTTTCATTGGACAAGTTAGCCACAACTAGGAAGCGGCGCTCACCGTCCTTACGGATATAAGCAAAAACCTTATCAGCCGTATCAAGCAATTCAAAGTCAGCGCGAATCAGCCAACTGTTTTCCTTGCGGATTTGAACGAGTTTTTGATAGGTATAGAAAATAGATTCTGGATTTGCCAGTGCTTCTTGAACGTTGATTTTTTCGTAGTTTGGATTAACTGCCAACCACGGTTGACCTGTTGAGAAACCAGCATTTTGGCTCTCATTCCATTGCATTGGAGTACGGGCATTGTCGCGACCAATGATACGGATGCTGTCCATAATTTCCTCTAGCGGAACACTTTTTTTAAGAGCCTCACGCGCATAGTTGAGGGATTCAATATCTTCTACTTGATCCAGTGTTTCAAATGGATAGTTGGTCATCCCGATCTCCTCACCTTGGTAAATATAAGGCGTTCCTCTCATCAAATGAAGCAGGATTGCAAAGACTTTGGCAGATTTTTCACGGTATTCTTGGTCATTTCCCCAGATGGAGACGATACGAGGAAGGTCATGGTTATTCCAGAAGAGGGAATTCCAGCCATCTTCAACTCCCAGCTCTGTCTGCCATTTGTTGAAAATCTCTTTTAACTTCCCTACATTTAACTCTTTTTGATAGTGCCACTTAGGTTGCCCTTCCTGATACTGAAGACAGATGTGTTCAAACTGGAAAACCATTGACAATTCTTGTCCTTTTGGATCCGAGTAGAGCTTAGCAATCTCTGGCGTTGCTCCCCAGGTCTCTCCTACTGTCAAGAGATTCTTATCTCTAAAGGTCCCCTGATTCATTTCCTTGAGATAGGGATGGAGCATGGGACCATTATTCACTACCTTCTCATCAGGAATCTTGCCAATCATGTCAATAACATCCATACGGAAACCGCCAATCCCTTTATCAATCCAGTAGTTCATCATCTCATAAATTTTTTGGCGCAGTTTTTCATTCTCCCAGTTGAGATCGGGCTGTTTCTTGCTGAAAAAGTGAAGATAGTATTGACCCGACTTTTCATCGTATTCCCAAGCAGACCCACTAAAGATAGACTCCAAATCATTAGGCTCATCCCGCCAGATATAGTAGTCTCGCTCGGGGCTATCAGGATTTTCACAGGCCTCGACAAACCAGGCGTGTTCATCCGAGGTATGATTGACCACCAAGTCCATGATAATTCGAATGTCACGCTTCTTAGCTTCAGCGATCAATTCATCCATATCCTCCATAGTTCCGAAAATAGCAGCAATCGCTTGATAATCAGCAATATCATAACCATTATCATCCATAGGACTGTCATAAACGGGAGAAAGCCAAATCGCTGTAATCCCTAGTTTGGCTAGATAGTCTAACTTACTCGTAATTCCTGGCAAATCACCAATTCCATCTCCATTACTATCCATAAAACTCTTTGGATAGACTTGATAGACTACGGCATTGTGCCACCATTTTTCTTGCATCTGTTTACCTCATTATTTTAATAATCTATAGTCTATGATAGCGCTTTTTTGAACATAGTGCAAGCGTTTGCCTAATCTTTTTGATTTCTTTTTTGACTCCGTAGTTTCCTAACTTCCAATTTTTTATTATAATAGAGGTCAGAGGTAAAAAAATGAAAAAACAAGCTTTTAGTTCTGAACAATATTTGAATCTACAGCGCGACCACATCTTAGAGCGCATTAATCAATTTGACGGCAAGCTCTACTTGGAGTTTGGTGGTAAAATGTTAGAAGATTTCCACGCTGCTCGTGTTCTTCCTGGTTATGAGCCTGACAATAAAATCAAGCTCTTGCAAGAATTGAAAGAGCAGATTGAAGTTGTGATTGCTATTAATGCTAGCAATATCGAGCACTCTAAAGCACGTGGTGACTTGGGCATTTCTTATGACCAAGAAGTTCTTCGTTTGATTGACAAATTCAATGAACTGGGAATCTTTGTCGGTTCTGTTGTCATCACACAATACGCCGGACAACCCGCTGCAGATGCCTTCCGAAACCAGCTCGAGAAAAATGGAATTGATTCTTATCTTCATTATCCAATCAAAGGATACCCGACGGATATGGATCACATCATTTCGCCTGAAGGAATGGGAAAAAACGACTACATCAAAACCAGTCGCAACTTGATTGTCGTAACCGCTCCTGGACCTGGTTCTGGAAAATTGGCAACTTGTATGTCCAATATGTACCACGACCAACTCAACGGTATCAAGTCTGGCTACGCTAAATTTGAAACCTTCCCAGTCTGGAATCTGCCCCTTCATCATCCAGTCAATTTGGCCTACGAGGCTGCAACCGCAGACCTTGACGATGTCAACATGATTGACCCTTTCCATCTCCAAACCTACGGAGAAACCACTGTCAATTACAACCGTGATATCGAAATTTTCCCAGTGCTCAAACGTATGTTGGAACGCATTCTCGGTGAGTCTCCATACGCTTCACCAACAGACATGGGTGTCAACATGGTTGGTTTTGCTATTACTGATAATGAAGCTGCTATCGAAGCTTCTAAACAAGAAATCATCCGTCGCTATTATCAAACTGTTCTTGATTTTAAAGCTGAAAAAGTCGGAGAAACTGCTGTCAAGAAGATTGAACTTCTCATGAACGATCTCGGTATCACACCTGCAGACCGTCAGGTTGCTGTCGCAGCACGTCAAAAGGCTGAAGAAACCGGTGGTCCTGCCCTAGCTCTTGAATTACCATCTGGTGACATTGTCACTGGTAAAAACTCTGAACTCTTTGGTCCTACAGCTGCTGCCTTGATCAATGCTATTAAAAAATCAGCTGACATCGCTAAGGAAGTGAAACTAATCGAGCCTGAAGTCGTCAAACCAATTCAAGGTCTTAAAATCAATCATCTAGGTAGCCGCAATCCGCGCCTGCATTCAAATGAAATCCTGATTGCTCTTGCAATCACAGCTATGGAAAATCCTGATGCTGCGCGCGCAATGAAAGAACTGGGTAACCTCAAAGGAAGTGAAGCTCACTCAACCATCATCTTAACTGATGAAGACAAGAACGTCCTTCGCAAGCTAGGCATCAACGTAACCTTTGACCCATACTACCAATACGATCGCTTGTATCGCAAATAAAAACTCAAACCTCTCCTTTCTTGGAGAGGTTTTCTCTCTATCTCAAGAGCACCCTTTATGATATAATGAAGGAAGAAAACTGAAAGGATTTACCATGTCAAAAGAAGTTATTGTCGAAAGTTTTGAACTAGACCACACCATTGTTAAAGCACCCTATGTCCGCTTGATTGGGGAAGAAACAGGGCCAAAGGGAGATGTCATCTCCAACTTTGATATTCGCTTGGTGCAACCAAATGAAGACTCTATCCCTACCGCTGGCCTTCACACGATCGAGCACCTCTTGGCCAAACTCATCCGTACCCGCATTGACGGCATGATTGACTGCTCACCATTTGGTTGCCGTACAGGCTTCCACATGATTATGTGGGGACGCCATACCAGCGCTGAGATTGCAGCTGTTATCAAGGATTCGCTCAAAGAAATTGCTGAAACCACTACTTGGGAAGATGTTCCTGGAACAACCATCGAATCTTGCGGAAACTACAAGGACCACAGCCTCTTTTCTGCTAAAGAATGGGCGAAACTCATTCTGGAACAAGGAATCTCAGATGATGCCTTTGAGCGCCATGTCATCTAAACACAAAAAGGAACCAGCTTTTTAGCTAGTTCCTTCTTTTTTATTCTCAAAATTTTGTCTTATACTCAATGAAAATCAAAGAGCAAACTAGGAAACTAGCCGCAGGCTGTACTTGAGTACGGCAAGGCGACGTTGACGTGGTTTGAATTTGATTTTCGAAGAGTATTAGGCTTTTTCACGAATAACTAAACCACCATCTTCCATATCTGCTTCCAGATGTTTAGCATCTAGATGATCCAAGTGGAAGTCTGTCACCTTATCACGAATTTGTTGTTCAACCACGCGACGGAGAGGACGAACACCCATAACTTCGTCATAGCCTTCTTCTGTGATAAAGTCCTTAGCCGCTTGGCTGACTTCTAAATTAATGTCTTTCTTAGCCAAGGTTTGGTTGACTTCCGCCAACATCAAGTCCACAATCTTAGAAAGGTCCTCCTTATTCAAGTGTGAGAACTCGATAACTGCATTAAAGCGGTTAAGGAACTCTGGGCGGAAGAATGGTTTCAAACGATCCATCAATTCTGGTTTGTCAGCATCTTCTGTCAAGTTGGCTTCATAACCAAATCCAGCATTTGATGTCGCGATAATGACCGTGTTCTTGAAGTTCACTGTATTTCCTTGACCATCAGTCAAACGACCATCATCCAATACTTGGAGGAGAAGGGTGATTACTTGAGGATCAGCCTTTTCAATTTCGTCCAAGAGAATGATAGAGTAAGGATTACGACGAACACGTTCTGTCAAGGTATTGCTATTGTCATCATACCCCACATAACCTGCTGTTGTACCAATTAACTTAGATACGGCTGTGCGGTCACTGTATTCAGACATATCCAAGCGGATAATCGCATCCTTGGTACCAAACATATCCAATGCCAATTGCTTAGCAAGCTCCGTCTTACCAACTCCAGTAGGCCCTACAAAGAGGAAGCTACCGATTGGGCGATTGCCTTCATCAAATCCTGCACGGTTACGACGGATAGCACGAGCTACTGCTTCTACTGCCTTATCTTGGCCAATTACCTTGTGTTCCAAGCGATGAGCCATATCTTTTAGGCGTTCGATATCAGATGCCCCCATTTGAGAAACTGGGATACCAGTCATACGCTCTACGGACTCAGCCACATCGTTGATGCTTGCAGTCACTTTCATGTCTTCTGTGTGGTTTTCGACTTTTTTCTCTAATTCTGCAATACGTGTTTTAGCATTGAGAGCTGCTTCAAAGTCTTCTGCCTCAACTGCTTTTTCTTGCTTGTCTTTTTCTGCCTCAATTTCCCGTTCAACAGCATGCACATCTGTTACAGGATGTTGAGCTGCCAAGTGAGCAGCCGTTACATCGACAAGGTCAATAGCTTTATCTGGCAAGCTGCGTTGTGGAATGTATTGGATGGAATAATCCACTGCTGCTTTCAAGACTTCGTCTGGCAAAATGACATTGTGGTGTTGTTGATAGAGGTCACGAATCCCTTGAAGGATTTTAAAAGTAACCTCTGCTGAAGGAGCATTAACCTTGACTTCGTTGAAACGACGAGCAAGAGCTGCATTCTTCAAGATGGTGTTACGGTATTCGTCTTGAGTCGTTGCCCCAATAACTGTCAACTCACCACGAGAGAGAGCTGGCTTGAGAATGTCCGCAAGCCCTTTAGATCCACTGTCTCCACCAGTGCTACCAGCACCGAGAATTTGGTGAATTTCATCAAAGAAGAGGATAATATTCCCTGCTTCTTTCACTTCATTGACTAGGTTTTGAACGTTTTCTTCAAAGCTACCACGGTATTGAGTTCCAGCCTCAAGACCTGAGATATCAATAGAAATAATTTCCTTGTTCTTGATGGCAGCCGGAACATCTCCATTCACAATCGCTTGTGCTAGACCTTCGACAACGGCTGTCTTACCAACACCTGCATCTCCGACCAGAACAGGATTGTTTTTGGTACGACGTGAGAGGATTTCAGAAGTTTCTTGAATTTCCTTGTTTCGTCCGATAACAGGATCCAGCTTGCCCTCGCGAGCTTCCGCTGTCAAGTTACGACCTAGTTTAGCAAGGACACCGTCTTGTTTCATACCTGAAGCGTGTTGTTGCATTTGCACCTCAGATTCTGCATTTCCTGGTAATTTCCCAGTTGCACGATACTGAGCAAATTCCTCAGGTGTCACTTCTCGTCCATTAATCAAGTAGCGACGATTTTCAGAACTATATCCTCGCATACCACCCATCAATTGGTTAAATAAATCATCCATGTTGTTAAAGTTATTAAAGTTGTTGTTCATATTTTTTACCTCGTTTATTGTTTATTATTTGCAATCTCTGATATTGACTATCTTTGACCTTTGTTTTAAAAATTTTAGACTAGCTAACTAACTACTCTACGTATAATTTCTGGTTTTTCTTTCTTAAATAAGCCTTTTATCATCTTCTTTTCAAAATCTGTTAGATTTAACATAGGCCTCACCCCTTTCTAGGGTATCTATCATACATTTTCAATAAATAGAATCATTGAAAATGAAGTTTTCTAAGGAATTCATTTTCCTTATGCTTCTACTATATCACATTGGTCAGTAAAAGTCAACATCTTTTTGACCAAATTTGACTATTTTTTTAAAATTTTTTTGAAGTCTTGAATAGATAATGTAAGTACACAAAAAAGCCAGTCCTATAGACTAGCTTTCTTTTCATTCTAATTGAATCTTAGCTCAATGCGTCATCCATTGAAAGAACTTCGTGGAAGACACGTTGTGTCAATTCAGTTTTTTGTTCTGGAGTGAGGTATTTAGTGTTTACACAGTATCCAGAGATACGTACGATAACGTCTTCACCTGACATAATCTTTTCGTAAACATCGTTCAAGTCCATAACGTTCAAGTTAACGTGTTGTCCACCGTTTTCAAAGTAACCATCAAGGATTGTTACCAAGTTATCAACTTGTTCGTCACGAGTCTTACCAAGAGCACGTGGAGAAACTTGAGTTGTCAATGAGATACCATCAGCTGCGTAACCAAAGTCAAGGCTAGCAAGTGAGTTCAAGTTTTGCAACCATCCACCTTTAGCTTTGTTAGATGGGTTAGCACCTGGTGAGAAGAATTCAAGTTTAGACAAGTTCACAGAACCATCTTCGTTGAGGTATACACCTTTGTGGACTGGTGAGTTACCAGTTTGTTTAGAGTAAGCAACGTTAGATGTGATAGTCAAGAGTGATACTGTAGCTTCAGCGTCTTTGTAAAGTTTGTGGCTACGTAGACGAGTCGTGTAAGCTTCGATCAACCATTCAGCCAATTCGTTTGAACGAGGGTCATCTTCACCCCAACGTGGGTATTCACCGATTGTTTCGTAATCGTAGATGTAGCCATTTTCATCACGGATTGGTTTAACAGTAGCGTACTTGATAGCTGACAATGTATCAACTGTATTAGCGAATCCACAGATACCGAATCCCATATTAGCGCGTTGTTTAGTTGGCAAGAAGGCCATTTGAACAGCTTCGTAGTTGTACTTGTCAGTCATGTAGTGGATGATGTTCAAAGCATCTACATAAGTGTCAGTCAACCAGTCAAGAGATTTTTCAAAGTTCGCTTTAACTGATTCGAATTCAAGAACTTCGTCACGGATAGGATCGATGTCAAATACTTTGTAGTCTTTGTGAACATCGTCGTAACCACCGTTCAAACCAGTAAGAAGGGCTTTAAGAACGTTTACACGAGCACCGAAGTACTGGATGTTGTGGCGTTGATCTTCGTTTTCTGGGTCAAGTGGTGACACACAGCATGAGATACAGCTCATTTCTCCGTATCCGTCTTTAGCCATTGTTGTTACACCTTCGTATTGGATAGAAGAGTGTTTGTGGCTCATGTGCATACAGTAGCGACGGAAGTTGTATGGCAATTTGTCAGTCCAAAGAACTGTCAAGTTTGGCTCTGGAGAGTTACCGATATTGTCAAGAGTGTTCAAGAAACGGTAGTCCATCTTAGTAACACGGTGACGACCGTCGTTACCCATACCAGCCATAGAAGTTGTGATGAAGGTTGGGTCACCTGAGTACAATTGGTCATAAGCTTTTGTACGAGCAAATTTAACTGTACGAAGTTTCATAACGAAATCATCAACAAACTCTTGGATTTCTGATTCAGTAAATGTACCGCGAGCAAGGTCACGTTCTGCAAAGATGTCCAATACGATTGGCACACGACCTAGAGATGTAGCAGCACCGTTAATCACACGGCAGACAGCCATGAAAGCAATGTTAACCCATTGGATTGCTTCTTTTACGTTCATCGCTGGTTTGCGAACATCAACCCCGTAAAGGTCACCCAAGCGAACAACTTGTTGCAATGCTTGGTATTGAAGGTTGATTTCTTCACGAAGACGAATTGTTTCTTCATCGATTTCTTCGATTGAGTTCCAATCGTTTACTTTTTCTTGCATCAAGTAGTCTGCACCGTAAAGAGCAAGACGTGCGTAAACACCGATAATACGTCCACGTGAATATGCATCTGGAAGACCAGTTACAGTGTGAGCGTGGCGAGCACGACGGATGTTTGAAGTGTAAGCACGGAAGATACCGTCGTTAACTGTTGTTACATATTTAGTAAAGATTTCGTGAACAGCTGGATCTGGTTCGTATCCATTTTCTTTCAAAGTAGTTTCAGCCATACGGATACCACCTCTTGGCATGAAATTCAATTTGAAGAGTTCATCGTTTTGGATACCGAAGATAACTTCATTTTCTTTGTCGATAAATCCGGCAGGAATATCAGCAATAGATGTTGGACGAGTGTCCATTGGGAAACGAGTTTCTTCGTAGTGAGCCTTAGTTTCTTCTACAATCTTTTTGATGTGAAGTGAACGTTCTGTTGGTCCAGCAAGGAAGCTTTCATCACCATCATAAGGTGTGTAGTTAGCTTGAACGAAGCGAGAAACGCTTGCTTTTTCTTTCCAATCTACACCTTTGAAGCCTTCCCAAGCTTTATCAAAAATGTCTTGTGCTTCAACAACTGTCTTAACAACCATGTTAATGTCCTCATTTTTCTTTCTAGTAACAGCCATCTGTTACATTCTTGAGACAAGTATACCACACAGTAACCGATTTCAACAAGCGAAATCCGGCTTTTTTGCCACTTTCTGTTCTGATACAGTCTATTTTTCAGCACAATCTGTATTATATATTTGAAAGAAGAATTACTCTTTTCCATTTTTTCAGAAAAAAAGGTATAATGAATAGAAAATAACGCTAGAAAGGAGCAAAAATGCTCATATTTCCATTGATTAATGATTTGTCAAGAAAAATTATCCATATTGACATGGATGCCTTTTTTGCTGCGGTGGAAATACGAGACAATCCTAAGTTAAAAGGAAAACCTGTCATCATTGGAAACGATCCAAGACAAACAGGTGGACGGGGAGTTGTTTCCACTTGTAGTTACGAGGCGCGAGCCTTTGGTATTCACTCTGCTATGAGTTCCAAAGAAGCTTATGAGCGTTGTCCCCAAGCCGTCTTTATTTCTGGAAATTATGAAAAGTATAAGGCAGTTGGACTTGAGATTCGAGCTATTTTTAAACGTTACACTGATTTGATTGAACCTATGAGTATTGACGAAGCCTACTTAGATGTGACGGAAAATAAACTCGGTATCAAGTCAGCTGTTAAAATTGCCCGATTGATTCAACAAGATATATGGAGAGAGCTACGCCTGACTGCTTCTGCTGGCGTTTCCTACAATAAATTTCTAGCTAAAATGGCCAGTGATTATCAAAAACCACATGGTTTGACAGTGATTCTCCCTGAAGAAGCTGAAGATTTTCTCAAGAAAATGAATATCACCAAATTTCATGGTGTAGGTAAGAAAACAGTTGAAAAGCTGAATCAAATGGGAATTTTTACTGGTGCAGATCTGCTAGAAATTCCTGAAATCACTTTAATCGATCGCTTTGGCAGACTCGGTTATGATCTTTATCGAAAGGCTCGTGGTATTCACAATTCTCCAGTCAAGTCCAATCGCACTCGTAAGTCCATCGGCAAGGAGAAAACCTATGGTAAGATTCTCCAAGATGAAGAGGACATCAAAAAAGAGCTGACTCTTCTCTCTGAAAAAGTAGCTCTCAATCTCAGTAAACAAGACAAAGCTGGAAAAATCATTATCCTAAAAATACGATATGCTGACTTCTCTACTCTAACTAGACGAAAAAGCCTCCCACAAGCAACACAGGATGCTAGTCAGATTTCTCAAACTGCCCTTCAACTCTACGAAGAACTAGCTGAAAAAGAAAAAAGTATCCGTCTACTAGGAATAACAGTGACAGGATTTTAAAAAGAGTCTGGGACAAAAGTCTAACCTTAAATGTAAAAAGCGAACAAAATCAGTTATCTGACACTCAGAATTCTGTATTGTTCGCTTTTTTGTCTAATCTATCGATTTTAAAAATTTATAATAAAGAATTCCTAAAATCAAAATTTTTTTGTCCCAGACTCTTTTTCTTATACAAATAAACGCACAAAACTATAGAGCAACAAGACACTACCGAGTACGATACGGTATTTACCAAAGAGGGTAAAGTCGTGCTTCTTCACATAGCCAGTCAAGAAGCGAATAGCAACCATGCTGACCGCAAAGGCTACTCCCATAGCAACCAAAAGTAAGAACAGTTGTCCAAAACTCAAGAGTTGACCTGCTTTTATAAATTTGAAAATCTTTAAAGCACTAGCTCCGAACATAACAGGAATTCCGAGGTAGAAGGTAAACTCTGTTACGACAGAGCGACTCGTTCCATTTAATAAACCACCGACAATCGTCGCACCTGAACGGCTCGTCCCTGGGAAGAGGGCGAGGACTTGGAAAAGTCCGATATAGAGGGCTATCTTGTAGGGAAGCTTTTCAAGTTCTGTGACTGTTGGTTCAATAGCTTGCGCCTTATTTCTTTTTTCAAGATAGATAAAGGCAACCCCATAGATAATCAACATAATCGCAACTGAAACCATATTATGAAAATGAGTGTCAAACCAATCATCCAGCTTAAAGACTAACAATAAAGGCAAGGTCGCTACGAGGACTTTTGACCACAATTGCCAAGTTCGACGGACTTCTACCTTATTTTTACCAGGTTTGAAAGGATTAAGCTTGTTAAAGTAAATGACCATAACCGCTAAGATAGCGCCGAGCTGAATAACAACATTAAACATGGACATGAAGACTTCATTTTGGTCCTTGTATTGTACAAATTCTTCAACCAAGATCAAGTGACCAGTACTTGAAATGGGCAACCATTCTGTAATTCCTTCAACAATCCCAAAAAAGATCGACTTCAAAATTTCAATAAGATACATGTATTACTCCTTTTTCTGTCCTCTATTATAGCATAATTTCGGATTCTGCGATAGATTTTTTAGAAAGCACCGATGCTACCACCGCCTCCGCCTCCTGAGAATCCTCCACCTGAAGAACCACTTCCAGAAGATACGGAGTAATTGCTTGCTGTATTTGCGACCGCTGCATAGTATTTCATCTGTCCAGTATAGGTATGAAGTTGCGCATACCAGCCATAGGCAATGTAACTATCTAAGTCTGGATTTTCAAGATGAATTTGCCGAACTTTCATTAACTGGCTGACCCTTTTGGCATAACCAAAAAGAGTCGCATAGACCAGAAGGCGATTCCAAAGGACGATACTCTCCAACTCAGCCTTGTCTAGACGGGCGATATTGCGAAGCATGTTTTCAAAACTCTTCCAGTGATAGTAAACCTCTGCCCCTTCATCTGTCAAGACACCATTATCATAATACCCGTATGTTACAACATAAATTAGCACTAAAGTAATGGAAGCAAGTAATCCCAAAAAGAGGAGGTAGAACGAAACGAAACCATACGTGTTCCAACTACAGTAGAAGAATAGCCAGCTCCCTACGGCTGAACCAATTAATCCAATCCACATAGCCAGAGATAGTTTCTTCTCACCCGTACTCAAAGGACGGTAATAATTTGGAATACGCAACGCATGCACCTTGTCTTTGACGCGCTTTTCAATGTTAGAGATGCGTCTATCAAACGAACGTTTCAGTTGCTTCCCTATCTCCTGAACCTGCTTTGCATCCTTTTTAGAAACTCCACGATAAATACTAGGTGAAACCTGATAATCTGAAAACAGATCCGAAATCGCTAACTCTTTCTTATCTGAAAAGCAAAGTGTCAGACATTCCTTCTCAAAATTTGCCAATCCACTTTCGTTTATGATTTTAAGAATTGGTTCTTTTTCCCCTTTCTCAATAGACAAATGCCCTCTATCTACTAGATCTAGCAAAGTAGCCTGAATGACTCGTTCAAATGTAAAACGACCAAATCCTTTTGCTCCCGGTTTCATTTCGCTCAGTGATAATGAATATACACTCTCTGCTAAAACCATTGGTGGCCAATCCATAGGTGGTTCATAGAGACGATGGTTCTTAGCAAATTTCTTCTTGGGACTAATTTCTTTTTTGAAACGTTTATAAAATATTAAACCGAAAAACAGAAGAGCCGTCAAAACAATTGGAATAAGCCACATCATCACAATCTTGTCCGAAGCTTTTTCACTTGCTATTTCAAGCTCAACTCTTTTAAACCAAATGAGGTTATCAGATACCAAGCCTTGATCCGGAGCTTCTGCAAAAGCACTTCTCGGCCAATAGGCATGTAGTTCCACCTGACGATTTCTCGGAAGATCTTTCATCTTGACCTGGTAGAAATCATTTACCTTTTTGACACTAGCTTCCTTAAAGAGTTTTCCTGTATGGAAATAGAGTTTCTCTGCTGGATTTTCAGAGCTGACCTTGAACTCAAACTCTTTAATATCTCCAGAACTATCTGTCAAGGGTTGCCAATTTAACTCCGCTATATCCCTGTATAAGAAGAGAAGATTTGATAGTTTCCAGGTAACCGTCACCCGAACAGTATCTCCGGCATATCCAGCATTGTAAATTTTTACCTTGTAGCCGTCCTCTTCCTCCATAGTATAAAAGGAAACATTTTGAATAATTTGCCCATTTTTAGACACCTGAACGGTCGGGTCGGGATCAATGTCAAATCCCTCTGGCATTTTCCCAGCTTTTCCCAGTCCAACTAGCTGACCATTATAATCATCTCCAAAACGGTAGGTGATTGTTTCCTTAAAAATTGCAGTATTATCTGCATGAATATTCAAATCACCCTGATAGGATAAGATATCAAAGTCTACTGCAAAAACTAGGCTCGGTATAAATAATAAACAAGCAAATACCAAAGTCACCAACCATCTTTTTTTCATAATTGATTCCCTTTCAATCTTTTCACCATTATATCATTTTTTATAAGTAAAGGCTTACTTGTATTGAAAATCTCACCATTTTTAGATACAATAGAGAGAAGTCATTTTTAGACTAGAAATAGGAGAAAACATGAAAAAATTATGCTTATCTATCATTGCTAGCCTAGCCCTTACCTTAGGACTAGTTAGCCAAGTCCAAGCCGACGAATATTTACGCATCGGGATGGAGGCAGCTTACGCTCCCTTCAACTGGACCCAAGACGACGATAGTAACGGCGCCGTAAAAATCGACGGTACCAATCAATATGCCAACGGCTATGATGTTCAAATCGCTAAAAAAATTGCCAAAGATCTAGGTAAGGAACCTTTGGTCGTAAAAACAAAGTGGGAAGGACTTGTTCCAGCCCTTACTTCTGGCAAAATCGATATGATCATTGCTGGTATGAGCCCAACCGCTGAACGTAAACAAGAAATTGCTTTTTCAAACAGTTACTATACTAGCGAACCGGTTCTATTAGTAAAAAAGGACTCTGCCTACGCGAATGCCAAATCTTTGGAAGATTTTAGCGGAGCAAAAATCACTTCTCAACAAGGTGTTTACCTTTATGATTTGATTTCTCAAATTCCAGGTGCCAAAAAAGAAACAGCTATGGGGGACTTCGCTCAGATGCGTCAAGCTTTGGAGGCTGGTGTTATTGATGCCTATGTTTCTGAACGACCTGAAGCAATGACCGCTGAGTCTGCTAACGCTAAGTTCAAAATGATCCAACCCCAACCAGGTTTCAAAACTGGCGAAGAAGATACAGCTATCGCCATTGGACTTCGTAAAGATGACAGTCGTATCAGCCAAATCAATGCGAGTATTGAAACCATCTCTAAGGATGAGCAAGTAGCCCTCATGGATCGTATGATTCAGGAGCAACCTGCCGAAGCCACGACAACTGAAGAAAGTAGCAGTAATTTCTTCAACCAAGTTGCTAAAATTCTTTCTGAAAACTGGCAACAGCTCTTGCGTGGTGCTGGTATCACACTCTTAATCTCAATCATCGGAACTATCGTAGGTCTCATTATCGGTCTTGCCATTGGTGTCTTCCGTACTGCTCCTCTCTCGGAAAACAAAGCCATTTACAGCCTACAAAAAATAGTCGGTTGGTTCCTCAATGTCTATATTGAAATCTTCCGTGGTACACCGATGATTGTTCAATCCATGGTTATCTACTATGGTACTGCTCAAGCTTTCGGTATCAATCTCGACCGGACACTGGCTGCTATCTTTATCGTCTCAATCAACACGGGTGCCTACATGACAGAAATCGTTCGTGGTGGTATTCTAGCAGTCGACAAGGGACAGTTCGAAGCTGCAACCGCTCTTGGTATGACCCACAATCAAACCATGCGTAAGATTGTCCTTCCTCAGGTTGTCCGTAATATTCTACCTGCTACTGGTAATGAGTTTGTCATCAATATCAAAGATACCTCTGTATTGAACGTTATTTCAGTTGTCGAGCTTTATTTCTCAGGAAATACTGTAGCGACGCAAACCTATCAATACTTCCAGACCTTTACCATCATTGCAGTGATTTACTTTGTCCTCACCTTCACTGTGACCCGTATCCTACGTTTTATCGAACGCTATATGGACATGGACACTTACACTACAGGTGCTAACCAAATGCAAACGGGGGATTTGAAAAAATGACACAACCAATCCTTGAAATCAAACACCTAAAAAAATCCTATGGGCAAAACGAAGTGCTAAAAGACATTTCTCTCACCGTCCATAAAGGAGAGGTTATTTCCATCATCGGGAGCTCAGGAAGCGGAAAATCAACCTTCCTTCGTTCAATCAATTTACTCGAAACACCTACAGGAGGAGAGATTCTCTATCGCGGAGAAAATGTTCTGGAAAAAGGCTATAACCTCACCCATTATCGTGAAAAGCTCGGTATGGTTTTCCAATCTTTCAATCTCTTTGAAAATCTGAATGTCCTTGAAAATACTATCGTTGCCCAAACTACTGTACTCAAACGAGACCACTCTGAAGCTGAAAAAATTGCCAAAGAGAATCTCGAAAAAGTTGGTATGGGAGAACGTTACTGGCAAGCCAAGCCTAAACAACTTTCAGGTGGACAAAAGCAACGTGTAGCTATCGCTCGTGCACTCTCCATGAATCCTGACGCCATTCTCTTTGACGAACCTACATCTGCCCTTGACCCCGAAATGGTCGGGGAAGTCCTCAAAATTATGCAGGACCTAGCTCAAGAAGGCTTGACCATGATTGTTGTAACCCACGAAATGGAATTTGCTCGCGATGTCTCCCATCGTGTCATCTTCATGGACAAGGGAATCATTGCAGAAGAAGGTAAACCTGAAGAACTCTTCACGAACCCTAAAGAAGAACGGACCAAAGAATTCCTTCAGCGTTATCTCAATTAATAAATAAAGACTGCATACAGAATGCAGTCTTTTTGGTTTGTAATTGTAAAGAAAAGGCAGACTCGATTCAAGAATCTGCCTGTAACCACAGTTCAATCTTCAAATTTTTCATGATTTTTTTCATAGAAATCAATTAAACTAAGAGCTGTTTCAAATGAAATATTTTTAACTTTTGCGCGTCCTTGTGCTAGAGCAATGATAGACATTTCACGCGCATTCGTTTCTTTAGAGATACGGTAACCTGTGATCTTCTTATCACGAACCCAGCCAACAACTGCTTCTACCTTTTCAAAGTTTGACTTAACCATGTTCTTCTCCTGAATTATTCTTTACAATTCTTAATTGTATACGTTTTTATTTCATCTGTCAATAAAAAAACATATATTCGTCACAACTATATTATTCTGCATATTTTTATTTGGCTTTTAAAGCCGACAATATATGAGTTCTTATATCCTCAACTCCATTAGGATTTGCTGGTAGGAAGATTGTATTATTACCTTCTTTTTCTGCAAAATTATTCAATGTATCTAAATACTGGTTCGTTAATAGGATAGACATGATTTGTTCTTCAGTCAGCTCAACATTAGCTCCCTTTAACTCTTTGATAGAATCAGCCAGTCCGTCAACAATCGCTTTACGCTGTTCTGCAATCCCTACACCATGTAGGCGATCTTTTTCTGCTTCTGCTTCTGCTGCGGTCACGATCTTAATCTTATCTGCTTCAGCAAGTTCTTGCGCTGCAACTCTCTTACGTTGAGCTGCATTGATTTCATTCATTGATTGTTTTACTTCAGCATCAGGTTCAACCTTAGTAATCAGCGTTTTGACAATGATATACCCATACGTAGACATTTCTTCTGCCACTTGTTTTTGAACTTCTAAGGCGATTTCATCCTTCTTCTCAAACAACTCATCTAAGGTTAACTTGGGTACAGATGAACGTAAAGCATCTTCAATATAGGATTTGATTTGAGCTTCTGGACGCATCAATTTATAATAGGCATCCGTAACGTTGTTCTCATTCACTCGATACTGAGTAGCCACATTCATCGTTACAAATACATTATCTTGCGTCTTTGTCTCTACGACAATCTCACTTTGCAACAAGCGTAGTTGAACTCTTGCCGCAATTCTATCAATCCCAAAAGGAGCTCGTAAATGAATACCACTATTGCTCAACTTTTGGTATTTACCAAAGCGTTCTATGATAGCGACAGATTGTTGTCTTACCACATATACAGAACTAACCATAATCACTGATGCAATCACCACTAATAATAATAAAACAAGTAAAATTTGTAAAACCATGGGAATCTCCCCCTTTCATCATCTTCATTATAGCACTCAAAAATAGGTTAGGCAAATAATATGAGAAAAATTTTATAGGAAATTAAACTAGCATATTATACAAGGTTTCATTCCCATTCAAATTAATATAAGATGGGTCAAACTTTTCCATCCGAAGAATCAAACCATTATAATCATGCTTATCCGCAAGAGCAATCCCAATCAAGACTGGTCCTGTCCCCTTGCTGGCCCGTTTGATATACTCAAAACGAGTGATGTCATCATTTGGCCCCAAAATGTCATTTACAAACTCTCGTAGAGCTCCTGGACGTTGTGGGAAATTCACTACAAAGTAATGCTTGATTCCATCGTAAATCAAGGCACGTTCTTCCATCTCTGGCATGCGGTTGATATCGTTATTTCCTCCAGAAATGATACAACAAATCGTCTTGCCTTTGATATAGTCTGATAAAACTTCCAAGGCTGCAACACTGGCAGCTCCGGCTGGTTCTGCTACAATACCTTGTTTGGAATAAAGATCAATCAAGGTTTCAGAAATCAATCCCTCGTCCACCCCAATCAGCGTTTCAACATTCTTACGAGTCGCTTCATAGGTCAACTGGCCAACTTTCTGCACAGCTATACCATCAGCAAACTTGTCGATTTCTTTTAGTTTAACTGGCTCTCCAGCTTCAAATGCCGCCTTCATCGAACGGGCACCATTGGCTTCAACACCAATGACTTCAATTTTCGGATTCATTTCCTTGATATAGGTAGAAACTCCCGCAATCAGACCTCCACCACCAACAGGAACGAGAACCGTGTCAAAGTCGATTGACTCTTTCCGAGCTTCTTCCAAAATTTCATAGGCAACCGTCCCTTGCCCTGCCTGAACATGGACATCATCAAAAGGATCGATAAAGGTTCTATTTTCTGAAACAGTGAATTCTTGGGCTGCCTTAGCCGAAGCGTCGAAAGTATCTCCGACCAATTTGATCGTTACATAGTCTCCTCCAAAGAAACGAACTTGCCCAATCTTTTGTTGAGGCGTTGTGATAGGCATAAAAATTGTCGCAGGAATTTTCATCTCGTTACACGTATAAGCGACACCTTGAGCGTGATTCCCCGCTGATGCACAGACTACACCACGCTCACGTTCTTCTTTTGTCAATTGCGAGATGGCATAATAAGCTCCACGAATTTTAAAAGAGCGAACGCGTTGAGCATTTTCCTTTTTCAGATAGATCTTAGCTCCATACTTTTCTGATAAATAATGATCATACTCCAGTGGTGTATTCACTACTACACCACTTAAAACTTTGTGGGCTTTCACCACGTCTTTTGCACTTAGCATGTCTCCTCCTCAAATACTTTTTAAGATAAAAAGCGAGTTAGGTACCCCCAACTCGCCTTCTGTTTTTATTCTAAGAATTAGTTATAGATTTTGAAAGCATCGTCATCGTTTTTACCAACGAATGGCATTGCTTTACGCAATTCTGCACCAACTTTTTCAATTTCAAGGTTCGCTGCTTGTTCACGGTAAGCAGTCAATTTTGGACGTCCAGCTTTATAGTCATTTACAAAGTCATTTGCAAATTTACCATTTTGGATGTCTGCCAAGACAGCTTTCATGTTTTCTTTCACTTGCTCAGTAATCACACGAGGACCTGATACATAGTCACCGTATTCAGCAGTGTTAGAAATTGATTGACGCATTTTCTTGAATCCACCTTCATAGATCAAGTCAACGATCAATTTCATTTCATGAAGAACTTCAAAGTAAGCCAATTCTGGGGCGTATCCTGCTTCTGTCAAGACTTCAAAACCTGCTTCGATAAGAGCAGTCAAACCACCACAAAGTACGGCTTGTTCACCAAACAAATCTTCTTCAGTTTCTTCTTTGTAAGTTGTTTCAAGCAAACCAACACGAGCTGCTCCAACACCTTTACACCAGTCCATAGCAATATTTTTCGCATTTCCCGTAGCGTCTTGGTATACTGCATAAAGAGCTGGAACACCAAAACCTTCTTCGTAAGTACGACGTACCAAGTGTCCTGGCCCTTTAGGAGCACACATGAAGACATCTACATCTGCAGGAACTTTGATAAATTCAAAGTGGATGTTGAAACCATGGGCAAATCCAACTGCATTTCCAGCTTCCAAGTTTGGAGCGATTTCTGCTTCATACAATTCTTGTTGGATTTCATCTGGTGCCAAGATCATAATAACGTCAGCCAATTTAGTTGCTTCTGCTACTGTATAAGTGTCAAATCCATCTTCTTTTGCTTTGTCGAAAGATTTACCTGGACGTACACCGATAATGACATCACGACCTGAATCACGCAAGTTTTGCGCATGCGCATGTCCTTGTGAACCATAACCGATTACGGCGATTTTTTTACCGTCAAGCGCTGCTACTTTAACATCTTTTTCGTATTCCATTTGAACTGCCATAGTTTTTCTCTCTTTTCTATTATTTATTGCCTTTTAGGCTGGTTTAACAAACTTATGCTGGATTTTATACTCAATAAAAATCAAAGAGTATTAGTCGCGGGTAAATCCAGTTGCACCCGTACGAGCGATATTTTTAATACCATATGGTCGAATCACTCGCAATAAAGCTTCACTCTTTTCAGCATTTCCCGTCATCTGGATGGTGATTGAGCTTGGAGCCACATCTACTACCGTTGCACGGAAAGGTTGGATAATGGCCAAGATTTCTGCACGCTTCTCAGCAGGAGCAGATACTTTTACCAAGATCACTTCTCTTTCCAAGTGTGGTTTATCTGTGATATCACGAATGCGAATTACATCAATCTGACGATTGAGTTGTTTAATGATTTGCTCTACTTCATCATGTGAAGCTACATCAATAATGATGGTGATGCGAGATACATTGGGATTCTCTGTCGCACCAACTGAGATACTCTCAATATTGACTTGACGACGAGAAAGGACACCTGTAAAACGATTCAAAACTCCTGAACGGTTTTGCAATCTAGCTGTTAACATTCTACGCATGGAACTTCACCCCCAACATCTCATGATTGCTCTTACCAGCTGGTACCATCGGTAAGACCTGTTCCTTACGAGAAATATCCACCTCGATAAACATGGGCACATCCTCCAGAATGACTTCTAGATCCTTCTCTATCGTCTCTGGATTATCAAATTTATAGTTTTTGATGCCATAAGCCTGTGCCATCAGCTGGAAGTCAGGAAGTGTATCAAAGACTGACTCGGAAGTTCTACCCTCATAGAAGGATTCCTGCCACTGACGAACCATTCCTAGTGAGTGGTTATTCAACATGACAACCTTAATCGGCACCTTGTAGATGTTTAGAATCGCTAGCTCTTGGTTGGTCATTTGGAAACCACCATCACCGACAAAAAGGATGACTTCTTTTTCTGGATTGGCAATCTTGGCTCCAATAGCTGCAGGAACTCCGAATCCCATGGTACCCAAACCACCTGAAGTGACTAACTGACGCTCATTTTGGTAAGGATAATACTGAGCTGTCCACATTTGGTGTTGCCCTACATCTGTGACAACAATGGCATCTCCATTCGTCAACTCACCGATGCGTTCAATAACGGCCTGAGGTTGAACCACACGTTCTTTCTTATCATAAGAACGAACGCGGTTCTTGTCCTTGGTAACTTTGTCAATCCACTTTTCAGTATTGTTATGGACAGTTGGTTCTGCTAGGAGCATCTGCAAGGCTTTCTTAGCGTCCCCAACCACTGGAATATCTGCACTGATAATCTTACCAATCTCAGCTGGATCTATATCGATATGGGCAACCTTAGCATTCTTCGCGAAGGTCTTAGGGTTCCCAGTCAAGCGGTCATCGAAACGGCAACCAATACTAATCATAAAGTCCGCTTCCGTCATTGCAATATTGGCTGCGAAAGAACCGTGCATGCCTCCCATCCCTAGGAAGAGCGGATGACTCGTTGCAATGGTTCCTTGCCCCAAAAGACTAGTGACTACTGGAATTTGGTAACGTTCAGCAAATTCATTAAGCTCCTTAGAAGCTTCTGCATAGCTAATACCGCCCCCTGCTAACAAAACAGGTTTCTTGGCTTTTGACAATTGCTTCAAGATTTTCTTGATTTGCATGTCATTTGGATCAAGTGTCGGTTGGTAACTTGGTAAATTCACCTCCGGCGAATAGATGAAATCTGTCTCTAGGGCTGATACATCCTTTGGCAAGTCAATCACAACTGGACCTGGACGACCTGTCGTTGCGATATGGACAGCTTCCGTAATAATACGAGGAATATCTGCTGTCTCACGAACTTGGTAATTGTACTTGGTAATGGGCATGGTAATCCCCACAATGTCTGCCTCCTGAAAGGCATCCTTTCCTATCCCAGCTCGCGCAACCTGACCTGTAAAGACCAAAAGGGGAACGCTATCGCTCATGGCATCTGCAATCCCTGTAATGGCATTTGTTGCTCCCGGGCCACTCGTGACGACGGCAACGCCCAACTTTCCAGTTGATTTGGCATATCCTTCAGCTTCGTGCAAACAGCCTTGCTCATGGCGTCCCAAGATGTGGCGAATACCTTTAAAATTATATATCGCATCATACAAAGGTAAGACCGCACCACCAGGATAACCAAAAATAGTATCAATCCCTAAGTCCCGAAGTGTTTCCAAAACTAGGTCCGACCCCGTCTTAGGAGATTCTAAACTGATTTTCTCCATTATTCCCCTTTCTCTTCTCTTAAAAAAATAGCTTGTTACTATCATACCATTTTTTCAAAAATTTTCAAGACAAAAGAGTCAATTTTCTGAATTTTCTATCTAAAAGTGTATTTATGAATCTTTTCCTCATTTTTATTAAGTTATCTACGGAATTAGGAACCTTTATTTACTTTAATTTATCAAATTAGATTATTTTCTTTCTGGATAGAATTAGTATTTTTCTCACTTAGCGATCAAATTCGTATACTATATTCAGCAAAAATGAATAGTTAAAGACAAAAAGGAAGCCACTAAGTGACTTCCTTCTAGAGTGAGGACTGATTAGTCTTCACCTTTGTTTTTCTTAATGATTTCTTCTTGTACTGACTTAGGTACATCTTCGTAGTGGTCAAATACCATCATGAAGGTACCACGTCCTTGAGATGCAGAACGAAGAACTGTTGCGTAACCGAACATTTCAGCAAGTGGAACGTAAGCACGAACGATTTGGCTGTTACCGTGTGCTTCCATACCATCTACACGTCCACGACGAGCAGTTACGTGACCCATAACATCACCAAGGTTTTCTTCAGGAACAGTGATGGTTACAAGCATCATTGGCTCAAGGATAGCTGGTTGTGCTGATTTAGCAGCTTCTTTAAGGGCAAGTGAAGCCGCGATCTTGAAGGCAGTTTCAGATGAGTCGACATCGTGGTATGAACCATCGTAAAGCTTAGCTTTAACGTCAACCATTGGGTAACCTGCAAGAACACCGTTAGCCATAGATTCTACCAAACCTTTTTCAACCGCTGGGATAAATTCACGAGGAACCACACCACCGACGATTGCGTTTTCGAATTCGAATCCTTTACCTTCTTCGTTTGGAGTAAATTCAATCCATACATCACCGAATTGACCTTTACCACCAGACTGACGTTTGAAGAATCCACGTGCTTGAGTAGAAGCGCGGAATGTTTCACGATAAGATACTTGAGGAGCACCTACGTTTGCTTCCACTTTGAACTCACGACGCATACGGTCAACAAGGACGTCAAGGTGAAGTTCACCCATACCAGAGATAACTGTTTCACCAGTTTCAACGTTTGTTTCAACGCGGAATGTTGGATCTTCTTCAGCCAATTTTTGAAGAGCGATACCCATCTTGTCTTGGTCTGCTTTAGATTTAGGCTCAACCATCAATTGGATAACTGGTTCTGGAACGTTGATTGACTCAAGGATGATTTTAGCTTTTTCATCTGTCAATGAGTCACCAGTTGTTGTATCTTTCAAACCAACGGCAGCTGCGATATCACCTGAGTAAACAGTGTCAATTTCTTGACGGCTGTTAGCGTGCATTTGAAGGATACGTCCGATACGTTCACGTTTACCTTTAGAAGTGTTCAATACGTAAGAACCTGATTGGAGAACACCTGAGTATACACGGAAGAATGTCAAACGACCTACGAATGGGTCAGTCATGATCTTGAAGGCAAGAGCTGCGAATGGCTCATCATCAGATGCTGGGCGAGTTTCTTCTTCATCTGTATCTGGGTTGATACCTTTGATTGCTGGGATGTCAAGTGGGCTTGGAAGGTAGTCGATAACCGCATCAAGCATCAATTGAACACCCTTGTTCTTGAAGGCAGAACCACACAATACTGGGAAGAATTCAACATTGATAGTTGCTTTACGGATAGCAGCTTTCAATTCTTCGTTAGTGATTTCTTCACCTTCAAGATATTTCATCATCAAGTCTTCATCAGTTTCAGCGACTGCTTCAACCAATTTTTCACGGTATTCTTGAGCTTGGTCAAGGTATTCCGCTGGAATATCTTCTTCAAGGATATCTGTACCAAGGTCGTTAGTATAGATTTCAGCTTTCATCTTGATCAAGTCGATGATACCGCGGAAGTCATCTTCAGCACCGATTGGCAATTGGATTGGGTGTGCGTTTGCTTGAAGACGGTCGTGAAGTGTGCTTACTGAGTAAAGGAAGTCAGCACCGATTTTGTCCATTTTGTTGGCAAATACGATACGTGGAACTCCGTACTCAGTTGCTTGACGCCAAACTGTTTCAGTTTGAGGCTCAACACCTGATTGTGAGTCAAGAACAGTAACCGCACCGTCCAATACACGAAGAGAACGTTGTACTTCGATTGTGAAGTCCACGTGTCCTGGTGTGTCGATGATGTTTACGCGGTGGTTGTTCCATTGAGCTGTTGTCGCAGCAGATGTGATAGTGATACCACGTTCTTGCTCTTGCTCCATCCAGTCCATTTGTGACGCACCTTCGTGAGTTTCACCGATTTTGTGGATTTTACCAGTGTAGTAAAGAATACGCTCAGTAGTTGTTGTTTTACCGGCATCGACGTGAGCCATGATACCGATATTACGAGTTTTTTCAAGTGAAAATTCGCGTGCCATGAGGTTTGTTTCTCCTATTTATTTTAATTTCTATTCTATTATAACACGATTTTAATAAAAACGGATAGGCAGGACCTACCCGTTCTCAATGTTTATCTTGTTTTTGTTGGTTTCAACTTACGAGCTGGTAAGTTGAGTTAAACTCGAGCTAAAAGCTCAAGTTAGCTGATTTGAACTCAATTGAACTCGGGCTAAAAGCTCAAGTTAGCTGATTTGAACTCAATTGAACTCGGGCTAAAAGCTCGGAAAATAGATAAGCTTTCCTAGAATCTTTGATTCTGCGTCAAGCTTCCTAATTTTCAGTCGCTTTTTTAACGCCCTTAGTATCTTATTCTTACCAACGGAAGTGTGCGAAGGCACGGTTAGCTTCAGCCATACGGTGAGTGTCTTCACGTTTCTTAACTGCTGCACCTGTGTTGTTCGCAGCATCCAAGATTTCTTTTGCAAGACGGTCTTGCATTGTGTGTTCACCACGAAGGCGAGCGATGGTTACCAACCAACGAAGTCCAAGTGTTGTACGGCGTTCTGGACGAACTTCAACTGGGACTTGGTAGTTAGATCCACCAACACGACGTGCACGTACTTCAAGTACAGGCATGATGTTTTCCATAGCTGTTTCAAATACTTCAAGTGCATCATTGCCAGTAGCTTCTTTGATTTGCTCAAAAGCACCGTAAACGATTGAAGCAGCTGTACCACGTTTACCATCAAGCATAACGCGGTTGATAAGACGAGTAACTAGTTGTGAATTGTAAAGCGGATCTGGCAATACGTCACGTTTTGGAGCTCTATTTTTACGACTCATTTCTCTTTATCCCCTTTCCTTATGCTTTTGGACGTTTAGTACCGTATTTAGAACGGCCTTGTTTACGATCGTTAACACCTGCAGTATCAAGTGCACCACGGACGATATGGTAACGTACCCCTGGAAGGTCTTTTACACGTCCACCACGAAGAAGCACCACGCTGTGCTCTTGCAAGTTGTGTCCGATACCTGGGATGTAGGCAGTAACTTCGATAAGGTTGCTCAAACGTACACGAGCGAATTTACGAAGGGCAGAGTTAGGTTTTTTAGGTGTCATTGTTCCCACACGAGTTGCAACACCACGTTTTTGTGGTGAAGAAACGTTTGTTTGAACTTTTTTATGACTGTTGTAACCAACGTTCAAAGCTGGTGATTTAGATTTTTCTACTTTTGATTTACGCGGTTTGCGAACCAATTGGTTAATTGTAGGCATCTACATTCTCCTGTGTTTTTTATTTTTGGTGATGATACACTTGGTGACAGCTACCATCTGTGTGTACTTTTGCAACATTTGTCAGCACGTCCCTGTACACTTTTGAGAGACCAAAAGTAAAAAGTACCGTCTATTATTGTAACACAATTTTTCCTTCATTGTCAAGATATTTTTCATTTTTATTCTGATCTTTTAACTCTTTGACACTAGCTTTCACCGCTTTTCTAAACCAGAAAAGGAGGCAATTTGCCTCCTCCTTTCTAGTATGGATTTCCTTCGATTCAAGTTATCATTTCGGAATTGTTTAACCCTTCTTATCAAAGCCAACCAGATTCTTTTGCAATGTTGGCTGCCTCTGTTCGATTACCAGCATCTAGTTTCGAAAGAATATTGGTGACATAGTTTCGGACGGTTCCATTTGATAGATAGAGTTGGTCTGCGATTTCTTGGTTAGACAAGCCCTGAGCGATTCCCTTTAAAACAGCGATTTCTTGCTCTGTTAACGGATTGGGGTGCGTCATCACCACTTCCATCAATTCAGGCGAATATTCCTTACGTCCTTCAAGAACAGTGTGCAAGGTTTGCATGAGGTCTGCAATGCTTCTTTCTTTCAAGACATAAGCATCCACTCCAGCCTTGACCGCACGTTCAAAATAGCCAGGGCGTTTGAAGGTCGTCACCACAACCACCTTTGTTTCTGGCTTTTCTGCTCGTATCCACTCCAAGACTTCGAGGCCTGTCTTAACAGGCATTTCTACGTCAAGAATGGCGATATCTACGGGCTCCTTTTCTAAGAGTTGAATTGCTTCTTGGCCATCCTTGGCTTGTAGGACAGAATCTACATCTGGTTGAAAGGTAAGCAACTGGCACATGGCATCTCGCAACATACTTTGATCTTCTGCAACAAGTAGTTTCATCTTAGTTTCTCTCCTTATAAGGTAACCGAACCTGCACTTCAGTCGGATGTTTCTGACTGATCACCTTTACTTCTCCTGAAAAAGGAAGGACACGGTCTCGAACGGTATGGAGCTCATCTCCTTTTAAAGAAGCAAAGCCACATCCATCATCTCTCACTGTTAGAATGAGTTCTTTCTCAGTTCGTTCTAATTTTAAGTAAGCTTTCGATGCTTTGGCATGTTTGATGATATTGGTCACTAGCTCAAGCAAAATCATGGAGGCCGTTGACTCTAATTCCTGAGTTAGGCTAGCTGTATCTAGTTGGTGATTGATTTCCGTTTCAATTCCTGCAATTTCCAGCATTTTTTTAACAGTCGCAAATTCGGAAGCTAGGGTTCTGGTTTTAAGATTTTCGATAATTGTACGAACTTCATTCATGGATTCTTTACTAATCTGATGAATTTCTTTTAACTCTTTTTCCACTTGAGGATAGGCCTGCATTTGAAGAAGCTGGAGGGCAAGGTCCGTCTTCACACTCAACATGGCAAAGGTATGACCTAGGCTGTCATGAAGATCCTGACCGATACGACTGCGTTCGTTTTCAGCCAAGAAAAGATTGAGCTTGGCATTTTGTTTCATCTTTTCTTCTTTTAGCTCTTCTGTTATCCGAATTCGATAGAGACCAAAGGTCATTGCATCGGAAAAGATAAAGGTCACCAAGAAAAAGAGTAGCTGCCAGGGACTAACATGATTGACCATATAGATCCCGGTCAGAATAAATGGTTGCAGGACAATAAAACTGTCAAAACGCCAAGAGTGAAAAGAAATCTCATCCAGCTCATAAATAAGGAGATTGGATAAATAAAAGATAAACCATGTGAAACCTGAACTTAGCCAAACAGATGTATAAAAAATGTAGACAAGCATGGACCACCATGCTAGCCACTGCACGGTGCGATTCTGACTGATTAAAACCGAATAGAAGGCAAGTACAAATAGTAGGGTCCATAGCAAGGTTAAAAGCGGGTAATCTCCAACGATGACACCCGCTATAGGAAAGATGATAAACACAATTGGAATATGAAACATATAATGAATGTTTTTAAATTTTTCCAACATAGATTTATTTTACCTCAATCCGTTTTTTCAGTTGGATTACCAAGACACCAAAGAAAACTGTATAACCTAGTACAACCAAGGCAGCAAGAATGTTAAACTCGTGGTGCTCCAAATAAGTAGAAACGACCTGCATCAGTTGATAGGTTGGAGTCAGCTTTCCAATAGATTGGAGCCATTCTGGGAAGGAATCCAAGGGGAACCACAGTCCACCTAGAACAGCCAAAGCAATATAGGCAATATTTCCAACAACCGTCATCAATTGAGCACTAGGAAGCAAGCTCACCAAGACCCCCATGCTGATAAAGACCACGCTTCCGATCAGCAAAATAGCACCAATTACCATCCAGTCAAGCCAAGGTAGAGTAACCCCGCGGACAAAATGACCTACTGAAAAGACAACTATAATTGATAACAAGAAAGTTAGCAGAGTGCTGAACAGTTTTGATACATAATATTCTACCATAGAAACAGGAGAATGTTGAATCAATTTTTGCCAGTTGTTCGTCTTATCAGACTCGAGTGTGCTTGGGATACTGAAAAAAGCACTTGACATGATACTAAAGAGCGTCATGGCAAAAAGATAGGCTTGAAGAGCAATTTCTGGAATATCTGACCCTAACATCATACCAGAAAAGATAAGGTAAAACACACTTGGAAGTCCGATGGATAGCAAGTAGTAGACTGCTTGCCGTTTCATCAGAATGATTTCCACTTTCATGAGACTTGTCATATTTTTCATCGTCAATCTCCTTTAGTCTTGAGTCGTTTCGAAGATACTGTCTAAGAGAGTTCGATTGCGAACTTCAATTTCTTCGATCATGCAGCCCTGTTCTTGCAAGACTTTCCATACCTGGCTGGCTTCTTTGGTTGTGAAGGAAAGAGCATTTTGCTTGATTTCAAGCTCTTGAATCTGGTCCAAAGTGCTGATAACTTCCTGATAAGTTAGTGGTACCGTAAAGTGTTTTTCTTGTTCTTCACCACGCATAGCATAAGGCGTCGTATCGCGAATCAATTCACCCTTGTGAAGGACCAAAATGCGGTCAGCCGTATGCTCTACCTCTTCGATATAGTGAGAAGAATAGACAATGGTGACACCATTTTGCTTTAACTGATTGACAATTTCCCAAAAATGCTGACGTGTAGAGGTATCCATTGCAGCAGTCGGCTCATCTAAAAATAGAATTTTTGGACGACCTATTAAAGACAACACAAAAGAGAACAAACGTTTTTGCCCACCAGACAGCTTGCCCGCTAACTGATTTTTCTGCTTGTCTGAGAATCTTAGCAAGTCATCAATTTCTTTGTCTGAAAGACTGTTTGGATAGATTGATTGAAAGAAGGATAAGAGTTCTTTCACTTTCAAGTCTTGAACCACCGTATTTTCTTGAGGCAAGACAGAAATAAGCTGCTTTAATCGAGGATCTGTTGGCGCAAATCCTTGAATGGCTACCTGGCCTGAGCTCATGAACTTGTCGCCCAAGAGACAATCAATCAAGGTTGTTTTTCCTGCTCCGTTAGGCCCGATCAAGGCGACACATTCACCATCGTTGATTTCAAAGGAGATGTTCCGCAAGATCTCCTTGTCTTTTATCTTCTTACTTAATTTCTCAACTTTAATCACAGTCATGAGATTCTCCTTTCAACCACTTCATTCCCATAGGGAAAACGACGAAAATCATAAATCCAAAACCCCAGGCACCACGAATGAATTGGCGAAACAAGGTTTGGTCAAACCAACCAGTAAACATTTCCACTAACCATACCAAGAGTGACAGGCCGATAAAGAAATAGATGATTGCTTTTTTCATTCCTCAAACTCCTTTTTCACATCTCTGACCAATTTCAAACCTTCTCTGACAAGCCAAGACATCATTCCAAAGCCAGCAAAGAGCTCCCAAGGAAAATGGTAGAAACCCTCGTCCAATCCTGAAAACATGAGATAGGTCATAACTCCTGCTGCTATTAAACTCACTGCGACAATCATTTTATTTTTCATTTCTTCTTCCTCCATTTCATACTTCAATTATAGACTTTTGAAGTTGGCGGAGCTAGATGCTTCTGTCACTAGGAAATATGACAAATGTCATAAAAAAAGAAAGTTGCAAAATCAACTTTCTTTTTAATCGATTAAATTTTTATTCCACACTGAAAAGATATGGGTATACAGGTTGTTGACCTTGGTGGATTTCGACTTCAACGTCTTCGAATTCTTCTGCGATTTCTTGGGCGATTTGGTTGGCTAATTCTTCACTTCCATCTTCACCGACATAGAAAGTTACGATTTCACTATCTTCGTCTATCATGTGCTTCAAGGTTTCAGTCAAGGTTTGATGCATGTCAGGATTTGACACAAGGATTTTCCCATCGACCATACCAAGATTGTCATTTTCATGAATTGCTAATCCATCGATAGTTGTATCACGAACGGCTGTTGTTACACTTCCGCTTACGACATCAGCAAGAGCTGCAGTCATGCATTCTTTATTTTCTTCGATTGATTTACTTGGGTCAAATGCAAGAAGACTTGTCAATCCTTGAGGAATTGTACGTGCTTCTACCACAACAGCAGGTTGTTCAAGCACTTCAGCCGCAGACTGAGCTGCCATAAAGATATTTTTGTTGTTCGGCAAGAAGATGATGTTGCGAGCATTGACCTGTTCAACAGCCTTGATAAAGTCTTCTGTTGAAGGATTCATCGTCTGACCACCTTCGATGACATAATCCACACCTTGGGCACGGAAGATATCTGCCAAGCCTTGACCTGCTACTACTGCGATAAGGGCGTACTCTTTTGTTTCAGCGGGCTTATTTCCTTGAGTCGCTTCTTTTTCAACTTGCGCCTCGTGTTGATTACGCATGTTGTCCACTTTGACCTTGATCAAGCTACCATATTTAAGACCTTCTTGCATGACAAGACCTGGATCTTCTGTATGGACGTGAACTTTGACGATCTCATCATCGTTGACAACAAGTAGAGAGTCTCCGAGTTCATTCAAGTAGTTACGGAATTCATCGTAGTCAAAGTCCTTAGAATAAGTTGGACCTTGTTTGAGGGCTACCATGATTTCCGTACAGTAACCGAAGGTAATATCCTCAGTTGCCACATGACCTGCCACAGACTTGTGGTGCTCTGCATTGATCATTTCACTCATGTTTGCAGGAGTCGCTACAAAGTCTTCAGAAGCACTGTATTCACCAGTAAGAGCTGAAAGGAATCCTTCGTAGATGAAGACCAAACCTTGACCACCTGAGTCTACCACACCAACTTCCTTAAGGACTGGAAGCATTTCTGGTGTCTTAGCCAAAGCTGCTTTTGCACCTTCCAAGGCTGCACGCATGACCTCAACAGCATCATCTGTCTCCTCGGCTTTTTTCTTAGCCCCAATAGCCGCTCCACGAGAAACAGTCAAAATGGTTCCTTCAACTGGTTTCATAACCGCTTTATAAGCTACTTCGACACCAGATTGGAAGGCAAGAGCCAAGTCTTGACCTGTTAACTCATCCTTTTCCTTGATAGCTTGGGAGAAGCCACGGAAGAGCTGAGAAGTGATAACCCCTGAGTTCCCACGCGCACCCATCAAGAGCCCTTTGGCAAGAATGCTCGCTACTTCTCCAACTGTAGAAGCAGGCTTGTCTGCTACTTCTTTCGCACCATTTTCAATGGTCATTCCCATATTTGTCCCAGTATCTCCATCTGGAACCGGAAAGACATTCAATGAATTGACATATTCTGCTTGCTTATTCAAACGAGTTGATGCAGCTTGCACCATCTCTTGGAATAAACTGGTAGTAATTTTTGACACGATTATTCTCCCACAACTTTGATATTTTGAATGTAGACATTCACAGTCTGAGCAGTAATTCCTAGTTGATTTTCTAGACTAAAACGAACACGCTCTTGAATGTTTTTTGACACTTCGCTTATCTTTATTCCGTAGCTCAACACGGTATAAACATCAACTGCGATGCTACCATCTTCGGCTGCCTTCACGACAACACCCTTAGAATAATTTTCCTTACCAAGGAGGGCTTGGAAATTGTCTTTGAGGGCATTTTTACTAGCCATACCGACCACACCAAAAATCTCAGTTGCGGCACCACCTACTACGGTTGCAATCACTTCATCTGTCAGTTCGATTTGACCATCTTTTGTATTAATTTTTACAGTCATTTTTTTTACCTCAACTAGTTGATACTCTATTTTATCATATTTCAGCCCAAGTGTAAAAGCAGAATGCTGTATCGGCGGATATTTACTCTATTTTTCAAATGGTTTTATCTCTAGAGCAAAAGAAAAAGACCTAAGCGGTCTTTTTATTTTTATTAAACGCGTTCAACTTTACCTGATTTCAAAGCACGAGCTGAAGCCCAAACTTTTTTAGGTTTACCATCGATAAGAACAGTAACTTTTTGAAGGTTTGGTTTTACGGCACGTTTTGTTTGGTTCATCGCGTGTGAACGGTTGTTTCCAGATACAGTCTTACGACCTGTAAAGTAACATACTTTAGCCATTGTGTTTTCCTCCTATTAGATCTAATATAGCGGATGTGCTAGCACCACATACCGTACTATGTTATCACACTTTCTCTATTTTGGCAAGGAAATTCGAAGACTTTTTTTATTTAACGTAAACAACTCCAAGTTTACCAAAAGCAACTTCCCCACGAATAATCAAGGTTTTGTTTGTTGGTGCTACAGGAGCATCTGCCTTAGCTGCACCAAAGGATGTTTCTACTTTCAGATCGACTCGCCAGTGTTGTGGGACATAGACTGTTGCATTTCCGAAGGCCACTTCAATATTTAAAGTCGCAAAATCACCTAACATCTCTGCATTGTCATAGTAGATTTTAGCGTCCCCAAAAGCGACTTCCACTTGGTCGTCTACAATATCTTGATCTTGTTTATAGAAAGTTCCACTGCCAAAAGTGACTTCCTTATCTGTGATGACTGTTCGTTCACCGTTGTACCACCATTTTTTCTCATGCCAGAACTTACTTGAATGTGTCAGATAACCAACACCGAGTACTACTAAGATGCTAGCCCAGATGAGAGAATGATTTGTAACTGGCAACAACTCATAAGCGTAATTTGCAATGATGAGCGCCAGTAAACCTGTAAAAACTGCCGAAGTTAGATGGCGTCTAAGGATGGACTCAATGGACTTATAAGCAAAAAAAACAATTCCTAGCAAAGGCCATATCTTACCATCCAAAGAAGGAATGCCAAAATTTCCTTGCAGCAAGATCCAGGCTGCTAAAACCAATAAAATAATACCAAATGCTTTCTTTTTCATGTCTTTTACCTCATGTTTCTTAGATTTTCTTTTAGGAGGGACTGGTAATGTCGTGACACATGAACCTCCTTGTGCGTCTGATAAAAGGAAATGGTGCCCGTTCCTGAAAAGGACTTGTCCACTGAGTAAATCTGACGGATGTTTGCGATAGTTGACTTGGACACTCGGCTAAAATAGCGAGGCAAGATGGTCTCCAACTCATAGAGTTTGAGACGGACTTCATAGGCTTCTTTCTGAGTGTGGGCGTAGATTTTGCTACCGTCGGTTTCAAAGAAGAGAATTTCTGACAGGTCTAGATAATATTCACCTGTTCCCTTGTAAAAAGTTAACCTCGGAGTTGTTGACTCTTGTAAGAGCCGTTGCAAGTCCGCAATTTCATCTGTCAAATCAGGGGCCTTGATGACAATTTCAGTTTCTTCTAAATTGCCGTCAATCTCAATTCGTAACTTCATCACATCTCCTTTCTGACTCTACTATATCAAAGCTAAGTTAGGAATACAAGGGCAAAAAAGCAAGTGGTCAATTTAAAGCAGTAAGTGGTTGTAGGACTAGCTTAACTTACATATCAGAATAGGAAAAAAAGGAATCCCCACACCAGACCACAAGCATAGCCAACCAAGACATCCTTTGGATAATGCACACCACCTAAAACCCTCACCAAGCTCAGCAAAGCTGAAAAGAGCAAACATACTAAACCAACAAGTAGACTAGCATGCAGACAGGCCATGGAGATGATAGTTGCCGAAAAGACATGGCGACTGGGCATCGACTGTCCCGAACTATCCTTGTCAAGTAAGGGTGCGATGTCCCAAGTTTCATAAGGTCGCGGGTGATTGATTTTCTTACGAAAAAGGGACAAGATCACAAAGCCTGTTGCAGGGATGAGCACATAAACCCCAACTTGCTGACCCAGTCCTAGCTGCAGGTAAGTCGTGACTAGCAAGGTTAGGTATGCCAGGGGCATGGAGACTGTCATCAAGCGATTGAAACTGCGTAATAGAAATAAAAGGGTTGGATAACTAGTGAGTCTGGAGCTGATATTTCGATACCATTCTTGATAATTTTTCATTTATAATTCTCATTATCTTGTTTTTGTCTACCGGTGAGACGTTTGTCTTCTAGTATAGTGCAGAAAAAGAAGGCCGTCAAGCCTTCTTTTGATTTATTCTTCTGCTTCGTCTTCTGTAAATTGGCTATTGTACAAGTCGGCATAGAAGCCACCTTGCGCCATCAGCTCCTCGTGATTGCCTTGCTCAATAATATTACCATCTTTCATAACAAGAATCAAATCAGCATTACGAATAGTTGACAAGCGATGGGCGATGACAAAGGAAGTTCTGCCTTCCATCAAACGGTCCATGGCTTTCTGAATCAATTCCTCTGTACGTGTGTCAACTGAGGATGTCGCTTCATCCAAAATCAAGAGCGGTGCATCTTTCAACAAAGCACGAGCGATAGTCAAAAGCTGTTTCTGTCCAACAGACAAGGTCACAGTGTCATCCAAAACAGTATCGTAGCCATCTGGCAAAGTCATGATAAAGTGGTGAATTCCCACAGCCTTGCTGGCTTCCATCATCCGCTCATCGCTGATACCTGTCTGATTGTAGATGAGATTTTCCCGAATGGTTCCTTCAAAGAGCCAAGTATCTTGTAAGACCATTGAAAAGGCATCATGTACTTCTGAGCGCTTCATATTCTTGGTATCGACTCCATCGATACGGATACCTCCCTTATCAATCTCATAGAACTTCATCAAAAGATTGACAATGGTTGTCTTACCAGCTCCAGTTGGCCCAACGATAGCGACCTTTTGGCCTGCATGAGCTGTCGCAGAAAAGTCATGGATGATGGTGCGTTCTGGTGTATAGCCAAAGGATACGCGATCAAAGACCACTTCTCCCCTCATGCCAGTCAATTGTCTTTCCTTATGGGATTCATCCTGCATCTCAGCTTCACCTAGAAATTCAAAGACACGTCCCATGGCTGCACTGGCTTGTTGCAAGCTGGTAATCCCTTGAGCAATTTGTGATAAGGGTTGTGAGAAGGTACGAACATAGACCATAAAGGCTACAATAACCCCGATAGTGATATGCCCTTTTAGAGCAAGCGCGGCCCCAACGATGATGACCAAAACATAGCTAAAATTCCCAACAAAGAACATGGCTGGCATCATGATACCAGAGATAAACTGAGATTTCCAGATGCTGTCGTGCAAGTTCTGATTCAAACCTGCAAATTTCGCTTTAGAGGTGTCTACTGCGTTGTAGCTCGTTACAACATTGTGTCCCGAATACATTTCTTCTACATAACCATTGACAGCCGCCAAGTTGTTTTGCTGAGCTCTAAAGTACCCTTGTGACTTAGCCATAATTACGGAAACTGCCGCAAAACCAACAAGCGTAGAAACAACCGTTACCAGAGCTAAAATCCAGTTCATGCTAAACATGGTCACCAAAACAGCAATCAACAAGAAGCTAGCTGAGAGTACTGTTCCCAAACTTTGATTGAGAGATTGAGCGGCCGTATCAACGTCATTGGTCACGCGCGAAAGGGTATCTCCTTGAGAATGACGATCAAAATAGCCAAGGGGCAAACGATTGATTTTTTCAGCAATTGCCGTCCGCAAGCGTTTTGAAAAATGTTGGATACTTGTTGAAAAGATATAGGCCTGTGTATAGTTAAAGATAGCACCAAGTACATAGAGAATCACTAAAAAGCTAGCAATACTTGAAACAGCCTCTAGGTCAATTCCCGTCATCAAACCATCTGAGATTAAGTTGGTGATTTCTTTTATCTTAGTCGGTCCATAAACCGTGATGATGCTTGAACATACAGCTGCTACAACCGCTACTAGTAGGGGAAGTTGGAGACCTGCTAGAAAAGGTTTAGAGTGTTTCCAAAAAGACATTTTCTTATTTTCCATGTTCCAATTCCTCCTTCGATAGTTGTGAGTAGGCAATTTCTTGGTAGACTTCATTGGTAGCTAGAAGTTCCTTGTGGGTGCCTTGCCCCACGACTTTACCTTGATCCAATACTAAGATCAGGTCGGCATCCATGATGGTAGAAATCCGCTGTGCTACGATGAGCTTGGTCATAGATTTTGTTTTCTCTGCTAGTTCTTGGCGCAAGATCCGGTCTGTCTTGTAGTCCAAGGCTGCGAAAGAGTCATCAAAGATAAGAATCTCTGGCTTACGAGCCAAGGCACGCGCAATGGCCAAACGCTGTCTTTGACCTCCTGAGAAGTTGGTTCCGCCTTGGGCTACTTCAGAGGCCAGACCTGCTTCCTTATCCTCGATAAAGTTTTTAGACTGGGCTAATTCCAGAGCTTGCCACATAGCAGCTTCGCCTAGAGGAGTTTCTTTGCTCTTACCAAAATCTAGATTGTCCTTAACATCTCCTGAGAAGAGGACTGCTTTCTGCGGAATATAGCCAACCTTATTGCGCAAGTCTACCAAGTCGTAATCTTGCACATTAACACCATCTACTAGAATTTCTCCCGCGGATACATCGTAAAAACGAGGTAGTAGGTTGACCAGAGTAGATTTACCAGAACCAGTTGAACCGATAAAGGCCACAGTTTGACCCGCTTCTGCTTTGAAAGTAACATGTTCCACGACTGCTTCAGAGTTTTTAGAGTAGCGGAAAGTCACATCACGAAATTCCACTTGTCCTTGAACTGAAGGGTCCGCTGTCTGTGCATGACTAGGATTTTCAATAGAAGAATGCAAATCCAATACTTGATTGATACGTCCTGCAGAAACCAAGGTACGAGGAAGAACGATAAAGAGTGCTCCCATGAGAAGGAAGCCCATCACGACCTGCATAGCATAGGACATGAAGACCACCATATCACTAAAGAGTGGCAGACGTTCTGCCAAACTTGCATCGTTGATGATATAGGCACCAATCCAGTAAATGGCTAAGGTCAAACCGCTGGAAATCGCCATCATAATAGGGTTCATAATCGCCATCAATCGATTGACAAAGAGATTGAGACGAGTCACCTCATCATTGGCTTCTTCAAATTTCTTATCTTGGTAATCCTCGGCATTATAAGCACGAACAACCCGAATCCCAGTCAAACTTTCACGGGTGATGCTATTGAGTTTATCTGTCAATTTTTGAATGACAGATTGTTTTGGAAAGGCTAGAGTTACGAGAACAGTGATCATCAAGATATTGACAATGACGGCCACCACTACTGCCCAGAGCCAGTATTCCGACTTCCCAAGGATTTTTCCAATGGCCCAGATGGCCATGATAGGCCCACGAGTCACTACCTGTAAGCCCATAGTAAAGAGCATCTGAACTTGCGTAATATCATTGGTCGTTCGAGTCAAAAGACTGGGGATTGAAAAACGTTTGATTTCCGTCTGCGAAAAATCTAGAACACGATTAAAAATATCTCTTCGCAAGTGAGTCGTGTAAGACGCTGCAACACGAGAAGCAAAAAATCCAACTGTTACAGAAGACAGAAAGGCTAGGAGAGATAAACCCATCATCTTGGCAGCAGGAGACCATAGTTGTCCTAACTCCGTACCCGGTGTTCCAATCAATTCTGTTATTTCTGAAATATAGGTCGGCACTTCTAACTCGAGATAGACCGAGAAACAAGTGAAAAGAATCGTAAGGACAATCATCCCCCACTCTTTTCCTGTAATATGTTTAGCGAGTTTCTTCATTCTCTCCTCCTATTCTTTCTACATTAGCCTGTAGTTGTCCTAGAACTTCTTCAAAAACGGCTAGCTTTTCCTTTGAAATTCCTTCCAGTAGGCTACTGGCAATACGATCAAAAAGCGCCTTAACTTCTTGCATCTGAGATCGTGATTTATCGGTCAAACGAACAAGTTTTGCTCGTTTATCACTTGGACTGGCCTCTAACTCGACCAGACCATTTTGTACCATACGCTTGACCAAGTTGCTAGCAACTGACTTGGTGATATTGAGTTCTGTCTCAATATCCTTGATAAGCGTTAATTCTTGATCATGCTCACGACGATCTAAAAACTGCAGGACCTGTCCTTGCGGTCCCCCCATAAATTCAATACCGCAACGTTTGGCTTCTTTCTGCAACATCAGGTGGATCTGATACCCAAAACGTTTAAAAATCAACAACGATTTGTCCATGATTGCTCCCTTCTCATGATTTTATATAGTTCTCTGGAGAACTAATTTAGTTTTCATGAGAACTATTTTACCACTTACAGAGAATATGTCAAGAAAAAAGTTTCCTAGAGAACTATTTTTTGATAAAAAATCCCAAGTGAGCTTCTCACTTAGGATTATGTTTTCTAGATTAAATGTCTATCTTGCAAGTTTTAGTTTTGCTTCAAAATCATTGATCACCTTTTGCAGATTGAGCCTGCCTCTGTAGATGCCATAACCAAACAAGAGCATGGCTAAGACACCCAGAAGGGCTAGGACAATTCCTGCAATCAGTGCTAATAGATTAGTCTCATGAAAGAAGTAAATCAGAACAAGACCGATACTGGCAATGACAAAGAAGAGACTAAACCAGCGTCCTAGATTTTCAATCATATGCTTCTGGTAGTGAATTTCTGTTTCATAACCTTGAATCAATTCTTGTTCTGTCATGATTTTCTCCATTCTTTATTTTAGTCAAACAAATTGATACTAGACTAGCAGCATATCGGACTTACTGCCAGTCTGAAACTTGAGTAGGAATTAGTATTTCAGTTGAGGATCAAAGATGCCCAGTGCTACACCAATCAAAGCAATGACAACCAAGAGGAGCATAACAAGGTTTGGTGATACTTTTTTCTTGGCCATCAGCCACCAGCAAAGGGTGATAAAGCCAGCTGTTAAGAGACCTGGATAAACACCGTCAATCTTTTCTTGTAGCTTCAAGAAGGCTTCGCCATCCGCATTTTTCAGCTCAAATGAAGTCGTTACAGATACCCAAGTTGCAGCAACTGCCCCGATAACCATACCACCAATGACACTGATTGCCTTACGAAGGGCCTGTCCTTTAGGTCCTACAAGGAATTCTACCGCCTTGTCCCCTAATTCATAGCCTTTGAAGTAGGCAAAGCGCATCCCGCCATAGATGAGAACATTCCAAACAAGGATATAGAAGAGAGCCCCGATAGGATTTCCACCTTTCGAGAGGCCAAGGGCAATCCCCAGCAGAACTGGAATTAAAGTTCCGACAACCAAAGAGTCACCGATACCTGCGATAGGCCCCATGAGACCAGCACGCATACCATTAATAGTTTCTCCATCAACTGCATCACCATTGGCACGCGCTTCTTCCAAACCAGCTGTAATCCCCACTACCAAAGCTCCGAGCTGAGGTTCTGTGTTGAAGAAAGCTGTATAGGTCTGCATAGCTTCTTTCTGCTCTGCTTTGTCTTTGTAGAGTTCTTCCACAATTGGTAGCATAGAGGTCAAGTAACCAAAAGTCTGCATGTGCTCTTGGGAGAAGCAAGTCAAATGACCATAGTACCAATGGTGGAATGATTTCGCTAAAGTCTTTTTAGTTATTTTCTTTCTTTCAGCCATCTTAGATATCCTCCTCATCGTCATCAAAGTCAGCCCCACCAGCCGGCGCGGTCACACGAGCTGATTTGATTACTTCCAATTCATAGTAAATTACTGCAAAAATCAATGAAACAACTGCACTGGCAACCAAATTAAGACCAAGTGACTTAGCCAAGGTGAAGCCCACAAAGAATGGGATAAAGTCAGCAGCCTTGGTAACGATTTGTTTCAAGAGAATGGCAATACCTACACATGGGAGAAGAGCTCCGACTGTAAAGAGGGATTTCATGATGAAGCCATCCATTGGCAGGTGAGTCTTCATCAGCTCAACCATATCGGGGCCAAACTTAGTGATAAGCATTGTTGGAAGGAAAGAGAAGACAAAGTGGGAAATCCAAGGATAAACCCAGTCAACAGCGTAAAGCTTTTTAAATTCGCCTTTTTCAACGGCTTCCCAACCAATGTGCTGCCATATCAGGTTTGTAGTGGCTGTTCCATAGAAGAGAACTGTACCGATAGTACCAACTGCTGCTCCGATTGGTGCAGCTGCTGCAGCGATAGCAGATTCAGACGTGATTCCTTTAGAATGAACAAATAAGATTGCGAGAGGAATCCCAATGTAAGAAATCGCCCGCACATCAGCAGAAACTGTACCACCTGGTGTTACTAGAGCGATGTAGAGAACCTGAAGGGCTACCCCAACCATAATCCCTGTTTGTAAGTCTCCGAGAATCAGCCCGCTAATCAAGCCCCCGACCAGAGGACGTCCCAAAGTGTAGTTACCAATACTAGAACCACCCATACCAGGCATAGAAGCTAAACTAGCGAAAAGACCCAGTAAAGCGGCTTGCAGCCAAGAAATTGTCATAATAGACTCTCCTTTTTATTATTATAATTAAAAACCAAATTTAGACTTGAAATCGCTCCAATAACCGATGGAAACATCTGGTAGAAGCTGGAATTTGACTTTGTAGCCTGCTTTTTCGATCGCCTCAATCGCTTCTGCCTCTTCCTGGGTAATGGACTGGTTATTCCCCAGCTTAATAGCTCCAGGACGGTCATTAGCAGGGCCAATGATGATTTCCTTAACATCACCAGGTACAAAGCCTTGGTCCACTAGGATTTCTTTCATGTCCACAGGATTTTTCGTAATGAGGAAATAGCGGCTGTCTGACTCTGTGACCTTGCCTGATTTTTCCTTGAAAGCTTCCTTGGTCCAAACAAAAGTCTTCTTGTCAGAAGCTCCCTTGTAGGCCTGAATCAAAACCTTGTTTCCTGCTGCAGCATTATTTACTGCAATCAAGCCATCACAAGGGTATTCCTTGGCCCAGCGAGTGACTGTTTGACCGTGGATCATGCGGTCGTCAATCCGTACAAATGATACTGTCATCTTTAAAATCTCCTTTTATCTTTTAGAATGTATGGCGGAAGTACTAAATGTCGTCTTCATCTTCGTCAGCTGCATCACTTACGACTTCAAATTCCTGCAAAGCAGCTGTAGCCTCGGAAAGGATAGCCTGAGCTAGCTCTTTTCCGTCTAATATGTCTTTCATAACCAAACCAGTCAATCCCATGGTCAGGTTCAAACCACCCAAGATAACTGCTGAGTCGAGCTTACCCATGTCAGCTAAGACACTAGCTGCTGTCGTCAGAGGACTGCCTCCTACAATATCAGCCAGAACTAAGACACTGTCATCAGCGCTTAAGCCAGCCAAGGCCTGAGTAAAATTAACTGCAAAATCATCAACTGACTCGCCTTCCTGAAGACCAACCGCAATGACCTGATCCGTCTTGTCTCCGGCAAACATCTTTAAGGAACTCTGCACGCCTGCAGCCAGTCCCCCGTGGCTGACCAATACAAGATATTTCATCTTTCCTGCCTCCTTACCCTTCTACTTCTTAGCCAATTCAGACTTTAAATGATGAAGGTTTCTTTATGACTTTATTGTACAAGATATGGAACCGGTTTCATATTGTCAAATGTCACGTAAGTCAGATGACATTTGTTAATAAGAATATGACAATTGTCATATTGGTCTAGTCAACTTTGTTTATTTTGTGATTGAAATGTAAAAAAAGAAAGCAGATTATTTTCCGCTTTCTATTTCCTTTTGAATACTAGGTAGGGAACTATCAATCTCTTGATTCTGCATCGCTTTTTGAATCAGATAGTCCATCCGCTCCATCGTATGTTGATCTACTTCTAGGCTGATATCAATGATAGAGCGATTCATCATGCGATCCAACCTCTCAGAAGTCAAAGAATCCAAGCCAAAATCATCTGCTTGTAGGATTGCTCTAGACTGCTGACTTTTCACTACAGATGGCAAGACCGAAGTCCCTTGAGATTTCTCAAATAGAGCCTGTTGGCTTTCTTTATCCTGCGACAACAAAAGCATAAATTCCCATGCCAGTTTTTCTTGACTGGTATTAGAAGACATGGCAAAGAGCGAGGTCTTGACCTGAGTTCCCATCACCTGATTGTTGGCTGTAGGCATTGGGATACAGGTCCAAGAAAAGCTAGAATATTTGGAAACATGATAAGGATAGGGTTTGTAGGTCCGATACTGGGCCAGACTCATAGGATAGAAGGCCACCCGTCCCTCATCAAAGTCATTAGAAGTCACCTTATAGTGCCGACTGAGCATATCTAATTTGCTCATAAAGGACAGGGCTTGGTGCATCTCTGAGCTGTCTACATTGATACCAGATTTATCGGTAAGATGGCCGCCGTAAGCTACCAGAGCCTGCTGCCAAGTGTAATCTGTTATTCCGTACTGATCCACTACACCATCTCCATTGGTGTCTTTGGTTACTTTCTTGCAAATCTCATAGAAATCCTCTAAAGTCCAGCCTGACTCAGGAATGCTAATTCCTTCTTTTTCGAGCAAGTCTTTATTGACACACATCATGATAGGATTGCTCTCAACAGGAAGAGCATAGCTGACTCCCTGATATTGCCCGGCTTCATAAGCCACCGGATAAAAGACCCTTCGTTCATCATCCTTTAAGAGGGTATCCAAGGATTTAAGCGCGCCCGTCGAAGCCAACATGCTAAAATCGTTTTCTGGTACCATAAAGAGATCCGGTTGCTCGCCTTTCAAGACTTGCTCTGCCAGCCAGTCGGCGTAATCATCCTTGGGAATCCCGCTTTCATAAATGACCTTGACATGAGGATGCGTCTTTTCAAATTTTTTAATCAAGCTGTCCAAGACCCTGTTTTCGCGGCTGTTAGGTACATCCCAGCTGGAGCCAGCATAGACGCCGATACGCAGGACTTTTTCCTGAGCTGAAGCCCAAAATACAAAAGCTAGGGCAACAGATATGATCAGGACAACCAGCAGGGCCAAATGTCTCAATCTCCACTTCATTTGTCGCTTTCCTTACTAAAATCTCTCTGGGTGACTCCGGTCTGAACAGCCCAGATAGCCAGCTGGGTTCGGTCGCGCAAGTTGAGCTTGGCTAGGATACCTGACAGGTAATTACGAACTGTCCCTTCTGATAGAAAGAGCTTAGCTGCAATTTCTTTATTAGAAATCCCAAAGCCAATCTGCTGGATAATCTTCCACTCTGTCCGGCTCATATCCTCAACATTTTCCTCAGTCACCGTGATAGCAAAGTTGGACTGGGCCATCTGTGAAAAGATTTTGAAGACCTTGGTGGCAATATTGGGATTGATCATAGCTCCGCCTCGATAGACTGTCTGAATGGCTTCGTGAAGCTCTTCTGTCGAAACCCCTTTGAGAATATAACCAGACGCACCGTATTTAAGAGCGGAGAAGATAAATTCATCGTCATCAAAGGTCGTCAGAATGATAATCTTAACATCTGGATACTGCTCCTTGACAGCCTTGGTACAGAGAACACCGTCCATGACTGGCATGCGAATATCCATTAGAATCACATCTGGGCGTACCCGATGAAGCTTTTCCAGCACTTCCTTGCCGTCTCCAACTGTCCCGACCACCTCAATATCTGCGTGGGCTGACAGGATGATTTGCAGAGACTCGCGAATCAAGGCCTGATCGTCTGCTATTAAAACCTTAATCATGTCTTCCTCCTATTTTTGGGATTTCGATATGCGTGTAGAAGCCGTCCCGATTTTCAAAGTGAACGCTTCCGCCAATAATCATTAGGCGCTCCTGCATCTGCTTGAGGCCATAGCCATAGTGGAGTTCATCAAAACCAATACCATCATCCTGAATGGTCATTACATAAGCTTCTTCTTCCTCCAGTAACTCAATACAGATGGTCTTGGCATGGCCGTGGCGGACAGAGTTGGTAATAGACTCCTGAATCACCCGAAACACAATGTCTTCCTTTGCAATATCCAAGTCAATATTATCCCATTCGTAGCGGAGATGAATCTCCAAGTTGGAGATGGCTTCATACTCGCGGATAATCTTAATCAGAGCTTCCCTCAAAGTGTTGTTTTCCAGAGCTCCCGGCCGCATTTTATTGAGCGAGCCTCGGACATCACGGATACCGTCTCGAACAACGACTGAAACATTATTGAGCTGCTCCTTAGCCCGATTGGTATCAATATCAACCAAGACCTTGACCGCATCAATACCCGCTGAAATTCCCGTTAGGGCATGGCCCAATGTATCGTGAATCTCTCTGGCAATACGCTTCCGCTCTCGATCTTCTGCTATTTTTTCGGACAAGGCCAGATAAGAGTTCAACTCGCGATTGGCCTGAGAAGCCATGCGCAGCTCTTCCTCAATCCGATGACGCTCTGTAATAGCTGACAAGATATAGAAGAGCAAAGAAATCATAAAGACGACGATATTGAGGGAATAGAGAAAGTTCTTGCCAAAAAGCAGCAACAGCCGGACAGACTCTGGATAAAACCGAATATAGGTATCTAGAGAAGGCAGCTTGATAAAGAGCGACATAAGGTCATAGTTGGACAAGAGCAACATGCCAAAACTCAAAATGATAAAAGAAAACCAGTACTTCTTGTCTTTGGAAGAATTGAACTCCTTAGAGCCATAGAAAATATCCGCAAACACCAGGAGAATCAAGCCATTGTAGGACGAGTGCAAGACAGAAAAGATGACCAACATAAGCAGGATTTCAATAATGGTCACCTTGTCATAGACAGACAGCTGATTAGGGTGGCGCTCGCGATAGTACATGACCAAGAGCAGGCAGGCATACAAGCTAATTGATACCCAGAAAATCAAGCTGGGAGAGCCAGGAATGGCATCCAAACGCTCCAAGAGCGAGTGACTGAAGCCCTTAGCCGCTACATAGTTGGTCGCAAAGAGATAGATGGATGCATTATAGACAATGGCAAGCAGATTGATGACCATTAGGGCTATTTTGCTGTAAAAGATACTTTTTTGAGGTCTCATTATTGCCACCCTGTAACTGTGTATTGACTGATATTATCCCTATTAACCAGATGAACTGGAATCAGATATTGGCTGTCGTAGGATTTCCCTTCCTGCATCAGCTCAATTACCTGCGCCACCTTGCGTCCCATCTGAATGGGAGATTGGGCTACAGTTCCCTCTATATCGTTTGTTGTAGCCAAAAAGTTTTTGATATCTGGTGAGCCATCCACGCCATAAATAGAAAGCTTTCGGTTCAAGCCGTTATTTTTAATAGCCGCTAGGGCACCAATCGCTGCCCGATCATTGAGAGCCATGACCACATTAAAGTCCATTCCTTCATCTAAGGCACTTTTTACTTGAGGCATTGCTTCTTCAGTCTGTCCAAGCGTCTCTTTTTGGGAAATAATCTTGTACTGAGGCTGATTTTTTATTGTCTCTACAAAACCTCGAATGCGGTCCATAGCAGAAACTGCATTTCGATGTTCTAGCAGAAGGATATTCGCAGCTGGCAAACGTTTCATCATATCTTTAGCAATTAAAACACCAGCTTGGTAATTATCTGAAACAATTGTCGTATCGACTGCCACTTCCTTGCTGATTGGCGTATCCACTACGATGATTTTAATCCCAGCTTTCTTGGCCTTCTGAAGAGAGGAAATGATACTTGGACTATTGCTTTTCACTGGATTAATCACAATGACATTTACCTTTTCTTTGACGAAAAAATCAATCTGTTGGCTCTGCTTGCCCTCATCCAATTCAGGATCCCTAACGTAAAGTCGGCTGCCCTGCTGGTTAGTTTTCTTCTCCAACTCCGCATTTAAGGTCTTGTAAAAGTCGTTATTCATGGTCATGTAGGTCACCCCAATCTTGACCTGCTTCTCACCTGGCATAACGCCCTTGAAATAAACAAAAAACAAAGCAAAAATAAGCAGAATGAAAAGCGGCCAGAGAGCCTTCTTCTGATAATGCTGAACCCGTTTTTTGACATTAGCTGCTACCATTTCCCCCCCTATGCCGTAAGCGCCTTTATGAAACATATAGGATTATTATATTACAAAACCGCCAAAAAGCAAAATCTTTCCAAAATGACTATCATAAAAAAGCGAGACAGAATCTAAAAATTCATTGATTTTTGATTCTTGGTCCCACCTCGGCAATCATAATTAAACTTTTAAAAGCTTGAGAGAAATAGAATTCAGTCAAACAGATCTTGCATCTTACAAAACTGAATGCTGATTTTTTAGAGCTAGGTCATTTCCCACTCTTTGCTTCTTGCTTAAAAGGGAAGTTCCTCTTCTTCCAACACTAAATCTGCCAAATCACCTCCGCTGTCATTTTCACGCAGAGCACGCTGGGCGCGACTTCCAGGAGATGGAAGCTATGACAGAGCACCTCTGTCACATAATGAGTCCCCCCTCCTTCTCGTAGCGACGAGTCCGCAACTCACCATTCAGGGAAATCAAGCTGCCCTTACTTGCATAGCTGGCTAAAGTCTCAGCTAGGCGTCCCAGACAACCACATTTACAAAATCCGCTTCACGCTAACCGCTCTGAGATTGGTGGTACGAGTTAAAAGACTGGGAATAGAGAATTTCTTAATCTCTGTCTGCGAGTAGTCTAAAACTCGGTTAAAAATATCACTTCTTAGCCTACTAGTATAAGAAGCAGCCACTCTGGACGTAAAAAATCCAACTGCAACTGCGGACAAGAAGGCCAGAAAAGACATTCCCACCATCATACCTACTGGTTGCCATAACTCATCTAAATTAGTTTCTTTAATTCCCAACAAATTCGTGATTTTCGAGATATAGGTCGGTACTTCCAACTCCAGATAAACCGAAAAGCAGGTGAAGAGAATGGCTAGTAGGATCATCCCCCACTCTTTTCCTGTAATACGTTTAGCAAGTTTCTTCATTCTCTCCTCCTATTCTTTCTACATTAGCCTGTAGTTGTCCGAGAACTTCTTCAAAAACGGTTAGCTTTTCCTTTGAAATTCCTTCCAGTAGACCACTGGCAATCCGATCAAAAAGCGCCTTAACTTCTTGCATCTGAGATCGTGATTTATCGGTCAAACGAACAAGTTTTGCTCGTTTATCACTTGGACTGGCCTCTAACTCGACTAAATCATTTTGTACCATACGCTTGACCAAGTTGCTTGCAACTGACTTGGTGATATTGAGTTCTGTCTCAATATCCTTGATAAGCGTTAATTCCTGATCATGCTCACGACGATCTAAAAACTTCAGGACCTGTCCTTGCGGTCCCCCCATAAATTCAATACCGCAACGTTTGGCTTCTTTCTGCAACATCAGGTGGATCTGGTACCCAAAACGTTTAAAAATCAACAACGATTTGTCCATGATTGCTCCCTTCTCATGATTTTATATAGTTCTCTGGAGAACTAATTTAGTTTC